>JAEPQF010000085.1:0-258 GCA_017640685.1 Hyphomicrobiales bacterium | reverse complement strand
CTGAGGACGGCTGACCTCAACCGTCCCCAGCTTTGATAAGCAGCAACAATGCCCCGCCATTGTGCAACTGCCATATCAACTGGTGCTAATGCTCTTGCAAAGATTATTGAGGCGGCGATCAGCGCACCTGGGGAAAGTTCATTGCTAATGACCAGGTATGCCCCAATCCCTAAAATTGCGGATTGCAAAATAAGGCGGAGCGCCCGAGAAAGAGAGGTGAAACGCGCGTTACTGTCAGCGCCAGCTTGGCCTGCACTT
>JAEPQF010000084.1 GCA_017640685.1 Hyphomicrobiales bacterium | reverse complement strand
TAAGAAACATTAATATATAAAAATAATAATTGCAATAATTATCGTTTTAAGATAATTAATCGCAATTACGCAATATTTTTTGATCATTCCACGTTTAATTAAATTCGAAGGAAATTCTATGTTGAAAAAACAAAGCGCTCATTTGAAGTCAGCTTACCAGTTAGCAGTTGTAATTGGCGTAGTGCTCATGGCTGAACCTCTCATGCAAAGCGGCTCAAAGGCCCAAGCTGCTGATCTATTAAAAAAAGAAGATAAATCGTATTATCAATTAAACCTCGACAGATGGCATAAGACTTATGCAGGTGTGACTTTAGGGGTGGGGGCTATCGGCTCTCAAGTAGATGATAGAAACGGAGATCTTGAAAACAACCAGGGCTCGGTGAGTGCTAGCGCTGTTTTTGGTTATAATTTTGGCTTGGTTTCTTTTGAAGGAAATGGTCATTGGGTCATTGGTCTAGAGGGAGATATTGGTAATTTATCTGGAAAAACCTCAGAAACATCAGCAAACTTGGGCACCGTCACACTAGACGCGAATTGGATTGCATCAGCCCGCTTAAGAGCAGGCTATGCCTGGGAAAAACTATTTCTCTACGGTACTGCTGGCATCGCTATTTCAGATATTGATTTATCATACAAGGGAAAAACCTCAAATGATGATGATTTGAGAGCCGGTTTAGCGCTGGGTCTCGGGGCAGAGTGGGCAATGAATGACGAATGGACAGCAAGACTGGAAGGCATCTCTTATGATTTTGGTGAAGACACAATCAACATCAATGGAGAAAGTCGGAAGCGAAGATTAGGTGCTGGGACCATTCGCTTAGGTGTTACACGCAATTTTTAACAAACAGCTTTCAACAAGCAGCGTAAGAAGAAATCTGCTAATTCCCAATCTTTTTGATCATTTTGTATCTCTAAAAGCTTAAATTTCAAAAAGTCCGGCAGGTAAGGCACGTATGGGCAGGAAATTTGCCTATAGGTGCTAAAAATACGAAGAAATTTAAAGGGAGGAAGTCAATCCTCTCCCTTGATCAAAACAATCCAGAATGTCATAAACAAGAGTATATATTCTGTGCTAATCTCTAGCCGCCATTTCGTGCATCAGAGCACAATCGTCTCATATAATCAGTCTGGAAAACATCATGTCACAAATGAAAAATCAATTTTTCGATGAGCTCGCAAAAATCATGTCAAATGCCGCCGGTGCGGCGCAAGGTGTAAGCCAGGAAGTTGAAGCTTTGTTCCGCTCACAAGGTGAAAAAATGCTCAATGACATGGATCTTGTAAAAAGAGAAGAATTTGAAGCCGTAAAAGAAATGGCTGCAAAAGCCAGAGACGAAAACGACAAACTCAACGAACGCATCGCCGCTTTAGAAGAGCAGTTAAAGAAAAAGTAGCGCTGATGGAGATGCGATATTTATCTTCATTATAAGGTATCTCAGCGCCGCACCACCAGTACACTTTGCCAAAATAACGAATTCATCTGTGCCCTACCTATAAGCAAACGATCTTGGTGTTGATGCTACGCAGTGATGTTGTAAAAGCAGTCGCAAGAACAATTTTTGAAAATTGTTAGAGATGTTTTCAATCACAATTTTAATGTCTCCTCTGTCAATAATTCTAGGGTGGGGCGAAGAGCATATTCAATTTTTATTTTCTTCTAGTCTAGTTGATTTCTTAATCATTGAAAATTTAATGACTCGAAATAAATTGGGAACTTTAATCGAGGGGGCATCCTTAATGATAAAATGACGAACTCGCCCCTCAGTGATATATACGTCATCATTGTTTACAGTAAGGTTCAAAGGAGTATCCAGTTTGTCTAAAAGGACTTCCAACTTAAAGGGCTGTTTCTGATTAAGATCGGCTGCTAAGAGTTTGCCATTTCCGCTTTTCACCCCCCCTTCTAAGATTAAAAGGCGGCCATCAGTTGAAACTGCTAAACCATCTGGGTTTTCTATATCGCGTTCAAATCTTAAGCGTGTTACCTCTGCCCCTTTTGAACCATTCAGTTTGACATAAAGTAAAGCCCCATCTCTCCATAATCCAATAACTAAATTTCCGTTTGGTAGTTGTGCAATTCCTGCCGGTCCAAGGTCACCAGGTTTCATGAGTTCACTTGAAGCAATAATTTTAAAGCCAGCTCCAGGGGCAGCAAGGTGTAAAACTACATCTTGGGTGCTATCGGTAATATAAATTCCGCCTTTTCCATCTAGGGCAAAATCATTACCAAAGCCCTTGTTTGGCATAGAAGCGGACCAAATGACGTTTCCTTTTGATATATCTATGGCTACAATCCTATTTTTTCGGCGAACAATTCGACCATTCACTTCTTTGCCAACAAAGTCAGGAGATGCAGCCCACAAAATATTTGTTATTGGGTCAAAGCGAAGTGACGTTCCAGCAAAAGCATCTTTCGTTTCTTTGAAAACTGTTTTGATATCACCGTCGGGACTGATGCTAATGATGTCTCCTTTTGTCACTGAACCCACATAAATAGTACCATCAGGAGCATGAGTAATGCCATTTGGGAAATGAAAGTCTTTTGGAAGATAAATACTTTCTACCTTTGCCTCTTTAGCATTTAGGAGCGAAGGAGAAAGCGGAAAGAAAAAAAAACTCCCCAATAGAAAACAAGTGCAAAGTGTTAATTTTGAAAAGGAAAATTTATTCGCGATAGTTAGAAATTTTATCTTGAAAGTACTTATAAACATCATGCAAATCCATTAATTTAAATATGTTGTAATTTTAAATCGAAACTTCGAGTGTCTTACAAATTCCTCTGACCAGCGATTGCATACCCCCCATCAATAAGCATTGTTTGTCCGGTAATGTTCGCTGCATTGTCAGATAAAAGAAACGCAGCAAGCTGCGCGACTTCTCGCGAAGTCCCCATGCGTTTTATTGGATGAGATGCCGCAAATTTTTCTAAAACCGTTGCATCATTTTGAAAGGCTTCACGGGTCATTTCAGTATCAATGCCACCAGGGTTAATGTTATTAATTCGGATATTATGCATTGCTAATTCAACAGCTGCAGGCCGTACAAATCCATCAAGTCCAGCCTTTGAAGCAGAATAGGTCGTTGAGCCAACCAGAGCGCCAAAGGCGAGCCACGAGGATGTGTTAACAATAGAACCACCACCATTTTGGGCCATAAAGGCCGCTTGGCACTTCACTGACATCCATATTGATTTTAAATTGGTACTAACTGTTTCATCCCAGTCTTCTTCAGATTGTTCGAGCAGTGGTACAAAATTTCCTATTGTACCTGCATTGTTGAAGGCAAAATCAAGGCCTCCAAATGCCGAAATAGTTTCATCTACAATACGTTGGTGATCATCTGAAATAGTAACATCGGCTTGAATGAATATAGCCTCTCCGCCTCTATCTTTTATTTGGGAAACAAGTTGCAATAATTTTTCAGCACGCCTTGAAACCACAGCGACTTTAGCTCCCTCTTCAGCAAAAAGGAGGGCAGCAGCATAACCAATTCCAGAACTAGCACCGACAATAACACCTGATTTATTTTCAAGCTGTTTCATAAATTAAATTCCCTTAAATAGCTTTCTCTAGAATTTAACTTGATCTGCTCAAAAGATAATCAGTCTCTAAAGCACTTAACTATTGCGCATGACGCAATAATGCGCCTATATAAAATTATGAATTCAAATTTATTTACAGGTATGGAACGTGATCAAATCGCATTAATACAAGCCTTTGCTGAAAGTGCCAGGAGATTGAACTTTACAGAGGCAGCAGACAAGCTTGCCATCACCCCCTCAACATTAGGTCGAAGAGTAAAGCGCCTAGAGCAATATCTGGGGGTTGATCTGTTTGTACGTACAACAAGGAAAGTAGCGCTTACAGAAGCTGGAAATATTTATTTTAAATATTGCTCTGCTATTTTAAGGCAATTAGAAGAAGCGGACACCGTTGCTAAATCAATGGGGAAAAATCCTGCAGGCTTATTAAGAGTGAGTGTCCCTTCAACCTTTGGAAAACTATACATCACTCCTAATTTACCTGTTTTTTTAGACAAATATCCTGATATTGACCTCGATATAAATTTTACAGATCATTTTGTCGATTTAATAGAACAACGAATAGATGTCTCTATACGAATTGGAGCGTTGAATGACTCAACCTTAAGGGCAAAGCTATTAGCCCCAAATATAAGAAGGTTGGTAGCTTCTCCAGATTATCTTGAGAAGGCGCCTTTACTCAAGAGACCAGAAGATATTGAAAAACATTCAACTCTACATTTCTCATACCTGAACGGCAATGAAATCTGGACACTAAAGTCTAATCAGACGTTTCAAACAGTCACGATAAAACCATATATGCGCTCAAATGATGCGCTAGCCCTATATGAAGCAGCTCTTGCAGGGAAGGGAATAGCAATACTTGCAGATTTTATAACTCATCCGGCATTAAAAGAGGGACGGCTTGTTCCAGTTTTAGATGATTGGAAAGTTCCTGAAACTGGTATCTATGTGATTTATGCCAGTTCAGGGTTTTTGCCGAATAAAATAAGAGTGTTTATTGATTTTCTCTCAGAACTATTAAAAAATAAAGTTCTAAAATAGTCTTTGAAAAATCTACACACTTGATTTAGTGCGGGCCTCGAGGCTCAAATTTTAAAATTAGGTTTCGCTTGAAGCAGCCTTAAGCCACTCTTCCTTATAGTGACTTAATGGAGAGTAATCTCCATTAAGTCACAATTCCCTGAATGCCTTTCACAACTTCAGTCGTGTCTTCTTTTTTGTCAAAAGCGGTTTCAAAAGGAACCCGGCATCCCTTTTGTAATTGAGGGCGTGCTTCAAGGTTAGTGAGCCACCTTTTTAAATGTGGCAAGTCATCAATCGGAACACCGGCCCATTCATATTTGCGGGCCCAAGCCCAGTTGGCAATATCAGCAATGGAATAGTCACCAGCTAAAAATTCACGGTCGGCCAGGCGCGTATCCAGCACGGTATAAAGACGCTTGGTCTCGTTTTGATAGCGCTCAATAGCAGCTGGTATCTTTTCTTCAAAATAACGAAAAAACACATGCGCTTGTCCCTGCATAGGGCCAACGCCACCCATTTGAAACATCAGCCATTGCATCACTTCAAAACGGCCCTTTAGGTCCGTTGGCATCAGCCGGCCAGTTTTCTCAGCCAAGTAAACCAAAATAGCACCAGACTCAAAAATAGTAAGATCATCGGCATCACGATCAATAATCGCTGGAATACGACCATTCGGATTGATCTTAAGAAAATCAGGCTCCTTTTGAATGCCTGTATTAATATCAATTTCATGAACGGTATAAGGGAGTTCAAGCTCTTCTAAAGCTGCTGAAACCTTCCAACCATTAGGGGTGCTCCAGCTATATAAATCAATCATAAGATCCTCATTTCATCTCTGTGAGAAAATGTTTCGTTCGTTGAATTTTAAATGTGTGTTCAAATCAAGAATTACAAGAAAAATATACGAGCCCACTTTCACAAACATTAAAATTTTTGTGAAGTCAGTATCAATTAGCAAACATCTTACATGCAAGAAATCAAACAAGTTCAATTGCAAATATGACAACTGTGATAAAGCGGCATAGTCTAATCCCCAAAAAAGAGGTCTTAAAAAAGATATAAGGGAGAGTGACAATGAAAGAAATGTACGGCCAAGAACATAGAGAGTTGCAAGATCAGTTTGAGACTAGAAAATTAGCAGACAGACTTGAAGAAATCATTGTTAAAACCGAGTTCGATGAAAATGACAAAGCCTTCATTGAAATTCAAAACATGTTCTTTCTTTCAACTATAAATCATGAAGGACATCCAACCGTATCTTACAAAGGAGGAGCAAAAGGCTTCGTACAACTCATCAATGAAAAAACGCTCGCCTTTCCCTCTTATGATGGCAACGGCATGTTTTATTCAATGGGTAACATTGCGAAAAAGCCTGAAGTTGGTTTGCTCTTTATAAATTTTGAAACACCAGCAAGATTGCGAGTACATGGGGAAGCTACAATTTCAAAAGACGATCCTTTGCTCAATTATTTCAAAGAAGCGGAACTCATCGTGCGTGTCGAGCTCTCAAAATTATGGGTAAATTGCCCAAGATACATTCATAAAATGCAGCAAATAGAACAAAATCGCTATGTCCCAACAGAAGGTGAAATCACGCCTTTGGCCAGTTGGAAACATATTGACCTTGTGCAAGATGTATTACCCCCCAAAGATCAAGGCCGCCCAGAAAAAGAAGGCGGCATCATCACCATAGAAGAGTGGATGGAAGATGTCGGTAAAGGAACAGCCTAGCGCGGATGCCGCGGCGGTTTCTGGTGGGAAACTGAAGCTGCATAAAAAAGCGGGCATCTGAAGCGCCCCAAAAAAGTGGATGCCGCGCCGGTTGCTAGTGGGCAACCTGAAGGCGCAAAAAAAGTAAGCATCTGAAGCACAATTTTGCGGATGCTTTGTGGGCATCTGAAGCACAAAAAAGTAAGCATCTGAAGCTCAATAAAACTCTAAAGAGAAAACCTAATAAGAATGACAAAGTTTAAATAGCCGAGCTAATTGTGGGTGTTTATGCAGTTTATTCTGCTTGCTGTGCGCGTCTAAATTTTTAACCAACTCCGATGGCAAAGATAACGCAACTTCGGCAAGGCGGGCCTCCATCTCTTGGCTATCAATCCCTAAATAAACCGCCTGACGAAATAACCCGTAATTGATAAAAGGGTCAATCACTGCAAATTGCACATCATAAAATTTGCCAAGGTCTTTATAGGCCTCTGGGTAAGAATGGCAGATTGATAAAATCACCAAATCAGTAAAAGCCGTGTGGAGTAAAATTTCCTCATCCAGCGGCATTTGAGATCTTGCCCAATCAATCGGACGGTCTAGCCCTTTTGGCCGTGAGCGATCTTCAATAAGTTGGTTAAGCGCAGCCGAGTTCGGTTGAAAGAAAATCCCAAGCCGTGGCTTTGGCGCAAAGAGTGTAAAACGCATATCTTTAGTTTTAATCTTGCTAGAAAGACTGGGCTTCTTTGGCGCATAAGGCGCGATGCCGGCCTTGAGTTTCGGAATGGCAAGAACCCGGCTCAAATGTTTAAGTGCCTGACAACGACGATATCCAAGTGCATAAATTTCAAGCGCAGTTTGCTCAGCTTTGTTACGAACTGTACCGACTGAAAACCTGTTATTAAATTCCGGGCGAGATTGCACCAGCCCTTCTTGTTCAATCTCTAAAACATCAGAGCAATAACCTTGCGCTTGTGCTGTTTGGTAAATGGCCTTTTTACCAGCAGGCACAGTTTTAAAAGAGGGAAGGGCATTTAATGTAAATTTCGTTTCATCTCCCCCAAGAGCGAGTGTGGGTGAAGAATGCCCAATTAAGAGCACGACTAAGCACAGGCCCAGCCCTTTTCCTAAAAAGGAAGGAGAGCATCTTAAAGCAATGATAGAACCCAAATTTCTCAGCTGAAACAACCGCACCAATAAAATCTCCAAAGCACAAAAGTGAATTGGAATATAACATATTTTTCTTCTATTAGCAGAGAGGCTAAGCGACTTTATACTTAATTTTAAAGTCTAAGTTTTGTTAAATTTGAAAGAAAATAATAATTATGGTCTTAAGCCTTTTGGGGAGGAATAGAATAAGTCAGGCTGGCATGCGCCACAATTTTTTCGGGCTCAATTTCGGAGGCTATGCTCACATCACCAACGGCAAGCGAGCGACCAAGTTTCAACAAACGCGCTGTCCCAAGCAATCGCCCTGTTGATGGCTTTCTCATAAAGTTAATGTTCAAATTGGTAGTCACAGCCAAAGCAACAGGGCCAATATGACCTAAAATCACGACATACATCGCTAAATCAGCCAGCGTCATTAGCGCCGGACCTGAAACGGTACCCCCAGGGCGGAGATGCGTTTCATTGGCTTGTAAGGCCAGAACCGCTTCATTTTCATTGATAGAGACAACATCATAAGGGCTGTGATCAGTGGGGAAAAGCTCGGGGAACACATCAAGTAAATAGGCATTAAGTTGCTGACGGTCCATTAAAATCTCAGCCATACCATCTCCTCTATTATTTTTAAAATTATGACCAAAGTCGAACTATAACGAGCACGACGTAAAAAGCAAATAGGATTGAATGAAGCAAAAGAAATTACAATGAATTCTGAAATATGCTTAATGAGAACGGAGCTTTGCGCGTTGAATGATAACCATCATGACAAACAACAGTGCTGCCACTCCTACAGCAGCCGGAAAGAGCACAGTAGTGAGCGAATAATTCTGTAGCGCCAGAATTGAGATGAAATTACGCGCCGTCATGATGATGTAAAAGCCAAGTTGCTCATCATGAGGGTGTGTAAAAGACTTTTTAAAAGTAGGGATGAAACCAACCAAATCAATAAAGGTTAAAACCACGACCGCCCATAATGGATCTGAAGTGATATACCAAAGTGGAAGTGACCAAATACCAAGTGAGAAAAACACCCAGTCTGATTTGGTTATTGTGACATCTGATTTCTTTACATAAGCAAGCCCAGCGACATATAAAGTAATAAGACCAGAAACCCCAATCGGCCAAGCTCCCGCACCACCTTCATCTGAATATTGGGCGAGAAATACTATAAAGGTCGTTGCGCCCCAAAGAATCCAGGAAAACATATGTGGCTTTGTCTCGCCCTTATGGATGGAGCGGATATAAGGAAAAAATGCGTACAAAGTGAGAGCGATTGCAAACAACCCGAGAGCTTCTTTGTTATAAGCAAATGAGAAGTCAAACACTGTTAAAGGTCTCCTTGCAATTGAAATTCACGCGACGCAAATTGAATAAGATTTTGAATAATCGGATTATCTTCTGCATCTCGAATAGCCAATCCTGTTGTAAGAGGGGCAAAGCCATTTTTCAACGGGCGAAATTGAAGCCCTGGAAATGTGTAATCTTGTAATGACGAAATAACAAAACCAATTCCATATCCAGCGGCAACCAATCCCAATACACCAATTGATGTTGCTACTTGCTGTCGGATTTTAGGAGTAAATTTATGATGATGACAAGTGGCAATAATCTCTTGAAATAAATAGGGGCCTGTCGTCTCGCTCACTAAAATCAAATTCTCTTCAGATAATTTTTTAAAAGGAATAACATCTAACTGAGCAAGAGGGTTGCTTTGCGGAATAGCAGCAAGAAACTCATCAGACTGTAATTCATAAAACGACAATTCATCAGTTGTGAGAGGGCCGTGGAGAAACCCCGCATCAATATAGTCAAGTGATAACGCCTCTTCAATATCTTCAGACAATCGCTCTTCTAAAACAATCTCAACATCAGGGTTCGATGAACTAAATTTCTGGATTAATTCCGGCACACGAGTGAAAAAGGAAAGGGGGGTATAGGCAATGCGCAACCGCCCTACATTCCCGCGGCGTATTTGTGATGCCTCTTCGACAAGGTGCTCCATTTGTACTTGGCTGCGCATCGCTTGGGGGAGAAATAGATCTCCCTCTTTGGTGAGGCTAACCCCCGTTGCAGAGCGATGAAACAACAAGAAACCTAATTCATCTTCAAGTCGTTGTATACGCACACTCAATGCCGGCTGGCTCATATTTAATCGCGCAGAACTCTCGCGAAAATTAAGCGACTGAGCCAAATCACAAAAACATTTGAGGCTTTTATAATCCATAAAAACTCCGATAGTTAAAATCTATCACCTAGGGAATTCAATTAATTGGAGTTTATAACTCAAGGCAAGCATAGTCCATGAAGAATTAGCGGAAAAATCCAATTCATTGAGGATGAAAATTTATGAAAGTTAATAGAAATGCGTTTGTCTCTGTTGTGGCACTCACATCAGTTGCAGCTACAAACACGACAATTCAAGCATCAGAGTTTAATGGAAAAGCCATCTTGGCTATTTCTGATGGCGCTATGCTAGCAAGCGGTTATATTGATGGAAAACTAGGGACAAGAAAACCTGACCGTCTAACGATCGTTTCTCCGAAACATAAGAAAGTTATAAGTTCACTCAGCGTTTCCAATTCTGTTGGAACTTGGCCAAATATTATGGCCATATCGCCAGATGGAAAATTCGCTGTTGTCACAGAGCCATGGGGACAACCGACAAAAGACGCCAAAGAGTTTAAAGAAATTCCAAAAGGCAAATCCCTAAGCCTAATTGATCTTTCAGATCTGACAAATCCAAAACTTATCCAAACTATAGAAAGCCCATTCGCTCCCTCAGCTGTGGATTTTCACCCTGATGGCAATCTAATCGCAGTGACATTCCCTTTTAAAAATCAATTAGGTTTATATCCTTTTCAAAATGGAAAATTAGGCAAGCTCACAACTGTAGCTGTTGATGAAAACATTAGCGGGAAAAAACTTCCCCTTGAGTTTAAGTGGCATCCTTCAGGAAAATTTGCAGCGATCACACTAGCGGCTTCAAACAGAGTTGTCTTTTACGCTTATGAAAATAAGAACCTCAAACAATGGGGAGATCCGATGGTCACGGCTCCATTGCCAGGCAAAGGACAATGGACCAAAGATGGCAAGCATTTTATGATCACAACCATCACAGCGACAGGAGATTTGAACCAAAACAATTATAGGCATAACACAAGCCTCTTTGCAGTTTTCCAGTTTGACCAAGATGACAAGCCAAACTCACCAAAGCGCCGCGCTAATGACAGAAAAACAACCTATAAAAGTTTACCCATTCAACATTCAAGAGTGTCACAAGTGCCGAACGGAATGGGGTATGTCGAAAATTTTGCCATCTCACCAGATGGTAAATGGGTGGTGGGGCTCAACATGGTTGCCAGTTGGTTGCCCAAATCCTATACGGGGCGAACAACTTATAGTGAGCTAACTCTTTTTGCATTCGATCAAGAAAACGGCACACTAACTCCGCACTCAAAAACCAAGTTAGATAGTATTTTTCTCCCCCAAGGTATCGTGTTTGATAAAGACGGTTCACATATAGCAGTGACATCTTTTCAGCATGATAAAAAACAAGGAGGAAGTTTGAATTTTTACAAATTCTCACCAACCAAAAAGCTGCCATTTGAAAAAGAGGGAGCGGCCATACCCTTGCCAAGAGGCGCGCATTTCTTGAGTAAAATAAATTAAAAGAAAAAGCGATCAAAAATAAAAAAGCCCGGGTGAACATAAAAGTTCACCCGGGTGATAAACTTAAAAATAATCAAATGAGTGAACGAAACGCCTGTGCTCGTTCAGCACCCTATCTGATCAGTTTTAACCGCAAACCCAAACTGGACCAATTTTGATGCAGCCTTGGTTATACTTATAATATTTATGTGCCTTGCCCCACTTATAGTGGCAGTTAGGACCAGCATGACGGTGCCATTTAGAGCCGCGACCTTTGTGCCAATGTTTGCCCCATTTTCTATGGCAATGGCCCCACTTCTTCTTTTTCTTCACTGGCTTTGGCTTACAGTTATAATTATGGCGGTGCCAAGCCTTGTGACCCCACTTGTGAACCATATGCCATTTCGCATTTGAGTGGCAGCCCTTAACTTTCACAATATGTGGGTTCGCATCTAGCTTTTCGACTTGAGTATCAGTTGAAACACCTTGCGAAAGCGGTGCCGCACTTGCAATACCAAGCGACAAAATACTCGCCGCAATAAACGCGGCAAAACCAAACAATTTAGACTTCATGGGTAAACCCCTTCCTGAAATAAAACGTGAGGAAAAAACAGCCATTCATCCCCTCACAAACTAAAGAAAATCCTACCCCAGAAACAAAAAACGCTCAAATTAATAAACTTCATGAATAATAGGCGGTTAATAAGAGGAGGGTTAAATATATAAGTTCAATTAAGTTTTACAGAATGGTCATCAATGGTCTGGGAGAATAGTTACTATCCTTAAATTGGTTTTTACACTTTTTACATTCCCAGGCCCCTTCACCATATGAATCATCTTTTTGCAACCTGACTAGTTCATTAGAGCTATCATAACATTGTTGGCAAAATGGGCCGTCTTTTACAGTTCCCTCTATTTTCCAATAGTATGGAGCTTCGTATGTTAGTGTTAATTGAGACGAGAGTTGTTTCTTCAATTTCTGGTTTTCTTCTCTTAAATTAATGTTCTCCTCTCGAAGAGAAACATGTTTTTCGCGCAATGAAGTAATTTGTTCTTGTGCTTCAAGTGTTGCACCTTTTTTTAAAAGGTCTAGTGCCGTATTAAAATCTGGTAAAGCCATATAATTGATCTCCCTGAATTTATAAATTAATAAAGAGCACCCCATTAAAGAGGTGCTCTAAACCTATTTCTTTATTGTCTCAACGACAGTCGTATTAGGAAATTTCCTTGCATGCTTTACCGGTATAAATTTGCCAGTTTTAGCATCGCGACCGATTTTGTAAGTTTTTTTTGAGGGAGGTCTTTTTCTAGTCATTTTATCTCCTGAGAGTGTTGGAGATTGGGTATTGACAAAATCGACAGTTATTTGTCTAAGATGAGGTGCTAGTTCCCAATCTATTAGCTTAGAGTGTGAACGCATTACAGAAGTCGCTCGGATGCACCCGCAGCGACTTCTTTTTTTTATTAATAAAAAAGAAAAATGTCAACAACATATTGATTTAATCGAGAATTTTTCATGAACAAATCAATATATTGATTTGTTCTGGTTAATTTTCTGAATTAATCAATATTTAGTTTCATTTAATGTGAATTTTCAAAAAAAGAGCGCTTTCCGCTAGGAAAACGCTCTTCTTACTTAACAAAGGACTCGTTTCATTTCCGCCGGGCCGCCCCAAGGAAATGAAACTCGGTGTTGGACTTGAACTGAAGTACACTGAGCCGATAGGCGAGGGACTTCAGTTCAAAGCGTATGATATTACATCATGCCGCCCATGCCGCCCATTCCACCCATGCCGCCCATGCCGCCCATATCAGGCATGCCGCCACCAGCAGGAGCGTCAGAAGGAGCATCAGCAACACCAGCTTCAGTTGTGATCATTAGCCCTGCAACAGACGCTGCATCTTGAATAGCTGTGCGAACAACTTTAGCTGGGTCAATGATACCTTTTTCAACAAGGTTACCATATTCATCCTGCTGAGCGTCGTAACCAAAGCTTTCAGTTTTCTTATCTAAAACTTTACCAACAACGATAGAGCCTTCAACACCAGCATTTTCTGAAATTTGGCGAATAGGAGCTTGAAGCGCACGGCGAACAATGTTGATGCCAGCTTCTTGATCATCATTGTCACCAGTAACAGTGATTTTATTTGAAGCACGAAGAAGAGCAGTACCACCACCAGGAACGATACCAGCTTCAACAGCAGCGCGTGTTGCGTTCAATGCGTCATCAACGCGGTCTTTGCGCTCTTTCACTTCGATTTCAGTAGCACCACCAACAGAAATAACAGCAACACCGCCAGCTAGTTTCGCTAGACGCTCTTGAAGTTTTTCGCGGTCATAATCTGAAGAAGTTTCGTCGATTTGCGCACGGATTTGATTTACGCGAGCTTCAATTTCTTTCTTGTCGCCAACGCCATCAATCATTGTTGTTTCATCTTTAGTGATGTTAACGCGCTTCGCGCTACCAAGCATTTCAAGAGTAACAGCTTCAAGCTTGATGCCAAGATCATCAGAGATCAATTGAGCGCCAGTAAGAACTGCGATGTCTTGAAGCATTGCTTTACGGCGATCACCAAAACCAGGAGCTTTAACAGCAGAAACTTTTAGACCACCACGTAGCTTGTTAACAACCAATGTTGCAAGCGCTTCACCTTCAATGTCTTCAGCAATGATAAGAAGAGGGCGAGATGTTTGAACAACAGCTTCAAGAACAGGAAGCATAGCTTGCAAGTTTGAAAGCTTAGATTCATGCACAAGGATTAGCGGGTCATCAAGCTCACAAATCATTTTTTCAGGATTTGTGATGAAGTAAGGAGACAAGTAACCACGGTCAAATTGCATGCCTTCAACAACATCCAATTCGCTCTCTAATGATTTAGCTTCTTCAACTGTGATCACGCCTTCATTACCAACGCGTTGCATAGCATCAGCAATCATTGAACCAATTTCAGCTTCACCGTTAGCTGAGATTGTACCAACTTGAGCAATCTCTTCAGAAGAGTTTACTTTTTTAGAAGCTTTATCAAGGTAAGCAACAACATCAAGAACAGCTTTGTCTATACCACGCTTAAGGTCCATTGGGTTCATGCCAGCAGCAACTGATTTCAAACCTTCGCGAACAATCGCTTGAGCAAGCACTGTTGCTGTTGTTGTGCCGTCACCAGCAACATCATTTGTTTTAGATGCCACTTCACGCACCATTTGTGCGCCCATATTTTCAAACTTATCTTCAAGTTCGATTTCTTTAGCAACGCTCACACCGTCTTTTGTTGTGCGAGGCGCACCAAAAGAACGATCGATGATGACGTTACGACCCTTTGGGCCAAGTGTTACTTTAACTGCATTGGCAAGTGTATCTACGCCGCGAAGCATTTTTTCGCGTACATCAGAACCAAAGCGTACATCTTTAGCAGACATGTGTCTCTCCTGAAATTGAGGAATTAAAAACCATGCGCCATGACAAAAGGCGC
>JAEPQF010000083.1 GCA_017640685.1 Hyphomicrobiales bacterium | reverse complement strand
TGAAACAACAGACGCAAGTTTCAATGTATTTTTTAGAATAGAGTTCATGATGAAGCTCCTTCTTTACCAGACTTACCCTCGACAGATGCTGTGATGCTGTCAGGTAACTCCTTGGGTGTTTCAATCAATCCAATCACAGGCATAATCACAAGGAAGAAAATAAAGTAATAAGCTGTGAAAAGCTGACTTGAGATCAAATACCAACCTTCAGGATTTTTCGACCCTAAATAACCAAGTGCTAAACAAGTGATAGCAAACAACCAGAAAAATGGTTTGAACAATGGACGGTTACTAACTGATCTGATCTTAGATGTATCAAGCCAAGGAATAACAAACAGAACCACAATCGCTGCAACCATTGCAATCACACCCAGCAATTTGTCAGGAATAGCACGAAGGATCGCATAGAACGGCAAGAAGTACCATTCAGGAACAATGTGCGGAGGTGTTTGCAGTGGGTTAGCTTCAATGAAGTTATCTGAGTGGCCAAGATAGTTTGGCGCGTAGAAAACAAACCATGAGAATAAAAGCATAAAGAGAACAACAGCAAACCCATCTTTTATCACATAATTAGGAAAGAAGGGGACTGTGTCTTTTTCAGTTTTCACTTCTACACCAGTTGGGTTGTTAGAGCCAACAACATGTAAAGCCCAAATATGCAAGCCAACGAGGGCTGCAATAATGAATGGGAAAAGATAGTGAAGGCTGAACAAGCGATTAAGTGTCGGGTCACCAACGGAATATCCACCCCAAATCCACTGTGTGATGCTTTCACCAACAAAAGGAATAGCAGTAAAGAGGTTGGTAATAACAGTCACTGCCCAGAAGCTCATTTGCCCCCACACAAGTGAATAGCCCATGAAAGCTGTGATAATCATTAATAGCAAAATAACCACACCAAAGATCCAGATGATCTCACGAGGTGATTTATAAGAGCCATAATAAAGACCACGGAAAAGGTGCACATAAGCTGCAAAGAAGAACATGGATGCGCCAACTGCATGTGTGTACCTAATAAGGTCACCCCAGTTTACATCACGCATAATATGCTCAACAGAAGCAAAAGCATGATCGCCATGAGCAACAAAGTGCATAGCAAGCACAATGCCGGTAATGATTTGAACCATAAGGCAGAAAGTCAAAATGCCACCAAATGTCCAAAGGTAATTCAAGTTCCGCGGTGTCGGGAACACAATAAATGAATCATACATTAAACGTATGATCGGTAGACGTTCATCAAGCCAACGCGTCACAGCGTTGGAAGGAACGTAGCTTGAGCTATGATCAGACATATTTGCTCCTAACCAATTTTAATTTTCGTGTCTGTTATAAAGGCATAAGGCGGCACTTCAAGGTTTGTCGGTGCAGGTCCTTTGCGGATACGGCCAGATGTATCATAGTGAGAGCCATGGCAAGGGCAGAACCAGCCACCATACTCACCTTGCACATCACCCGTTGATTGTCCGCGAGGGATACAACCAAGGTGAGTACAGATACCGATCAACACAAGCCATTCAGGTTTTTGCGCACGCTCACCATCAGTTTGAGGGTCGCGCATATCAGCCCCATCAGCTTCAACAGCTTCTTTAATTTCATCAGCTGTACGTTTACGAATAAATACAGGTTTACCGCGCCACATAACCGTCACGGCTTGCCCTTCTTTAATCGGGCTCAAATCAACTTCAATCGAAGCCAGCGCCTTAGCTGAAGCATCAGGGTTCATTTGGTCAACAAGTGGCCAAAGGGCACCAGCAGCACCAACTGCAGCAAAAGAACCAGCAGCGACCATCAAAAAATCCCGACGGCCTTCATCATTTTGGTCTGAAGACAAATTAGCCTCCCTTAGAGTTTTGCTTTAAAAAACACTCCTCACTCTTGATATTGATTGAAAGTCTCAAGAGCACAACGAATTTCAAAGCTCGTTAACAAGGATCAAATGACCCTTAACAAAAAGCATTATCAAAAAAATGCTATTAAATAGCTGTTTAAAAAGCAGCAAACAGACAAAACTTTACTAGCCTATTTGTATCAACACCGATTCGCCCTGAGGTAGGTCAAGTATTTTACAAAAAATCATAAATTTTGCAGCTATTCCCCCATTCACTTGTGTAAAAGCAGGTGAAGTTACAAAATCTGAAAAGCTCAGCAAATCATTAATATTTAATTGCGCCTTTTACTGCCACTCTTTTGCCAAAATCACAAGGGGGGGAGAGGTCACAAATCACCGCATTTCAAAAAAAAGTTGGTTTTTTACAGCTCTAAAGAAGATATCAAGGGTAACTTCTCTTATTCACGGCCTCAAAAAGCGTGAACAAAGTAAAAACAGCGATTGTTATAAGACATATTGCAAAAGCAATTTCAAAAAATGGCTTATCAAACAGCGCAAATGTGACATTCGTCCCAATCTGTCTTAAGAGTACGTTGCAAATTAAAAAAAGGATCATAAAAACGTGCGACTTGCTCTCTATCAACCAGACATCCCACAAAACATGGGAACCATTTTGCGCCTTGGGGCGTGTCTAAATGTCTCAATTGATGTCATAGGTCCTACCGGTTTTGACATGTCAGATAGAGCCTTAAAGCGATCAGCCATGGATTATCTATCAAAAACGGATCTCACACGTCACATATCTTTTGCTAGCTTTCTTGATTCAAATCAAAGAAAACAGGGACGGCTCATCCTAACCACAACAAAAACAAATCAAATTTATACTGACTTTCAATTCAAAGAGACCGACATTCTCATGCTTGGAAGAGAGTCAGCTGGTGTTCCTGAAGAGGTGGCCGAAAAGGTTGATGAAAAAGTCACTATCCCTATGCAAAATGACATGCGATCGTTAAATATAGCAGTTGCTGGCGCTATGATATTAGGTGAAGCTTTGCGCCAAACAACCGCTTTCAAAAACAGTTAAGAATAAGGCCTCCCACAAAATGATGAATAAAGACAATCTCGCAAGCAAAAAGCCACACGCATCAACTCTAGAAGAACGAGATAATTTAAGAGAACAAGCAAGAACATGGTTTGAAAACTTGCGAGATCAAATTTGTGCGGAATTTGAAAAATTAGAAGATGAGTTTGAAGGGCCACTAGCTGACTATTTACCTAAAGACGCATCAGCAGGTCGTTTTGAGCGGACGCCTTGGGAGCGTGATAACCATGATGGCACCAAAGGGGGCGGTGGCATTATGTCCATGATGAGCGGGCGCGTATTTGAAAAAGTTGGTGTCCATTGCTCAACAGTTCACGGAGAATTCTCACCAGAATTTAGAGCTCAAATACCTGGCGCCAGTGAAAATCCTGAATTTTGGGCTTCAGGCATTTCTTTGATTGCCCATATGCATAATCCAAACGTGCCCGCCGTTCATATGAACACAAGGTTTGTTAACACAACAACAAGCTGGTTTGGTGGCGGTGCGGATTTAACCCCTGTACTCGACAAACGCCGCAAGCAAGAAGATGAAGACACCATTCGTTTTCACAAAGCAATGGAACAATCTTGTAATGGGCATGATGTAGCAGATTATGAGGCCTTGAAAAAATGGTGCGATGAATATTTTTATCTCCCCCATAGAGATGAACCAAGGGGGATTGGTGGCATCTTTTATGACTACCTAAATTCAGCCGATTTTAATGCTGATTTTGCCTTTACCCAATCTGTTGGCAAAGCTTTTAAAGAAATCTACCCAGAACTAGTAAGAGCTAATGTAAATACGCCATGGACAGATGAAATGAGGGAAGAACAGCTGATTAGAAGAGGGCGTTATGTCGAATATAACTTGCTCTATGATCGCGGCACAATATTTGGTTTAAAAACAGGCGGAAATGTCAACTCAATCTTGTCATCTATGCCACCCGTGGTGAAGTGGCCGTAAGTTTGCCGAGAGGTTTATTTGTAAGAGAAAAATAACGAGATCACAAAAATGTTACATAACTCTTTTAGTCTTGGCACTGAGGGACAATTGCAAAAGAGTTACCATTATGGTGAGCATAGACGGGGCATTTTCAGGCTTTGAGACGTCAGCTTTTGATCGTTTTAAAGGCAAAAAATATCATTCCAAGAATCTAAACGGTTCAAGCACAACATCAAAAAATGAGGATATTGTTAATGCTAAAGTAACAGAGAAAAAGCCGTTAATCTGCAAATACGCAATTACTAGATGTTTTTGCCAAAGGTCAAATGAAGAAAACTTCTGCTTGTTTCGTTTATTCGCTTGGACAAGCCTTCTCACTCTCGTGACGTCAATTATATTTCTTGTCTTTCCTGAGATAGATTTATGGGCAGCGCGTCTATTATTCTCAACAGAGTATAATCTCTTTCTTTTTCAAACCCCAGAATATCACTTAACTGTAAAATCAATTCGCTGGTGGTTTCATGCGGTGTTCATTATAGCAAGTGTTGTTGCTGTTATGGTGTTTATGCATAGGGTCGTTCAGGGAAATTTACCTGGTGGCTTATGTGGTAAAATTCCATTGTTTTTCGTCCTAGCCTTCATTCTGGGGCCAGGTATCATAACGAATGTGATTTTAAAAGATAATTGGGGGCGTGCTCGCCCTGTTCAAGTCACGGAGTTTGGCGGCTTGAAATCATTTACCCCACCACTTCTTATGGTAAATAACTGTGAGCGCAATTGCTCTTTCATCTCAGGTGAAGCTTCAACCATTTACATGTTATTTTTAGCTCTGGCTTTGGTAGTAAGACGGGCTCGTTTTCAGTTAATAATGCTGGCAATTATCATCGGTTCTGCATCCGGCTTGGTTCGCATGGGACTTGGCGGGCACTTCCTCTCAGATGTCATCTTCGCAGGCCTCTTCATGAGCTTCACCGTGCTTGGCTGCTATTGGTTGATTTTCGGCAATGAGAATAAAACCTCGCCTTTAGGAAAGTTGTTCCAATCAATTGGGGAATATCCTGTAAGAGAGGTAGAGCCAGCTGTAACCCTTTCAAAAGTGCCTAACTAGCTAATTGAAAAGAAAAAAATTTAAAAGGAATGAGTGTTGTTAAATTTTTCTTGAGCTAAGCAAAAGGTTGAAACTTAGCCCTTGCAATAAAACCGCACCCCATTACAAATACAGAATTGATCGCGACGGTTGCTGGTAGGCAACTAGAGGAGCAATAGAAAACACCGGTTGCTGGTAGGCAACTGAAGGAGCAATAATAAGCTCCGGTTGTTGGTGGGCAATCTGAAGGCGATCTAAAAAGCCAACTGAGTAAGATGTTAAAAAAACAGTCTAAGAGGGAATTGTCAAAATGAATAATGAAGAATTAAAAGCACTTGTCCGCACTATTCCTGATTATCCAAAACCAGGCATTATGTTCAGAGATGTGACAACCCTCATAAGTCATGGTGATGGCTTTCGCGCGACAATCAATAATATGGCGGAACCTTTTTTCGAAAGGGGCATTAATGCGGTTGTTGGTATTGAAGCAAGAGGGTTTATTTTAGGCGGTGCCATTGCTGATAAACTCGGTGTAGGTTTCGTCCCAGTGCGTAAAAAAGGCAAGCTTCCTTTTGAGACGATCTCTCAAACTTACGAACTTGAATATGGCACCGATGAACTTGAAATTCATAAAGATGCAATCGACGCGGGTGAAAAAATCCTAATCGTAGATGACCTCATCGCAACGGGTGGAACGTTAGAAGCGGCTTCCAAATTAGTTAAAGAATTAGGTGGAGACATCTTAGGAGCAGCTTTCATTGTTGACCTCCCAGACATCGGTGGTTCTCAAAAATGCGAACAACTCGGCATCCCTTGCCACGCATTAATGGCGTTTGAAGGTGATTAAAGAATTGCTGTTTCTAATTGTGTTACCTCTCGTTGTATAGGTAAGAAGTTCAAAATATGGTATGGGATAAACATTTGATTTGTTTAACCCATATTTCAATGGTTCAAAACGATAATGAAACTCTATATAGACGCCGATGCCTGCCCTGTAAAAGATGAAGCCGTTAAAGTCGCCGTTCGTCATGGGCTCTCAATCATATTTGTTTCCAACTCATGGATGCGCCTTGATGATCACCCACTTGTTGAGCGTGTTGTTGTCTCCGAAGGGCCAGATGAAGCTGATAACTGGATTGTTGAGCACGCAAATAAAGACGACATCGTTATAACTTCTGACATCCCCTTAGCCGCTAGAGCTATGGAAAAGGAAGCGCACGCCTTGCGCCCTAATGGCAAAGCTTTCACAGATGATAATATCGGCATGGCACTCGCGATGCGAGAACTTAATCAAGAACTGCGAGAAACGGGCGAGATAAAGGGATATAATCCAGGCTTTACCCCAAGAGATCGATCTGACTTTTTACAAGCTTTGGAGAACTTAATTCAATCGATCAAAAGACAGTGAATAAGAAGCTCGGCAACTTATTTTTGACAGGGCACTATTTTACATCTCAATATAAGAACATGAAATTCCTTCAAAGGAGATGGAAATGCTAAAAATGGTCACAACTGCATGTATTGAAGCCCCTGTCGATAAAACATGGTGTGTATTAGCTGATATTGAAAATGTCGATCTTTGGGTTGATCCTATTTTATCAGCTTCTTGTGATGGTGGGCCTAATAAAGGCGTAGGGGCATCAAGAACTTGTCAGCTCAAAGGAAATGTTCAAATTACTGAAATGTGGACAGAATGGAACGATGGAAAAAGTTTCACATATGTTTCATATGATGTCCCAATGGCTAAATTTGCAAAAAACAAATGGTCAGTTGAAGAGATAAACGGAAAAACCCTTCTTAAATCTGAAGCAGAGATTGTTTTCAAAGGCGGTATCTTTGGTAGGCTCCTTGAGCCCATGATGTCTCTCATTTCGAAAAAAATGGGATCAGACTCTATGGCCGGTATCAAACATTTGGTTGAAACTGGCGAACCTTATCAAGGTAAGGTTTCCAACCTTCCAAGGGCGGCACTCACATGCTAGTTGACTTATCAATTTAAGTAGAATGAGACGCAACTGACCTAAAAAAATACGAATAAACACAAAGGATAAAATTCATGCGCATTAATGGCATTGAAAAACAAACCATCTGGCTGAATGAAGATGGTTGGTCAGTTGACATAATCGATCAGACAGTGCTTCCCCATAAGTTTGTAGTCGTCAATCTTAAAACATTAGATGATGCGGCCTATGCCATTAAAGCTATGTTGGTTCGAGGAGCCCCGCTCATTGGAGCAACTGCTGCTTACGGTCTTTGTTTAGCTTTAAAAAATGATGCCTCTGATGAATCTATGTCTAAAGCCAGTGAGTACTTAAATGCTCAACGACCAACAGCGGTTAATTTACGCTGGGCTCTTGCTGTAATGACAAATCATCTAAAACCTTTGTCTCCTGAAACCCGCTTGGAAGCTGCTTACAAAAAAGCTGCTGAAATCGTCTCTGATGATATTGAGACGAATAGATTGATAGGTGTTCATGGGCTTGAGCTCATTAAAACGATAGCGTCTAAAAAGGCACCCGGCGAGACCATCAATGTTCTCACTCACTGTAATGCCGGTTGGCTCGCCACTACTCAATGGGGCACAGCAACCTCTCCAGTTTACCATGCTGCTAAAGCGGGCCTCCCTGTGCATGTGTGGGTGGATGAAACTCGACCAAGAAATCAGGGTGCTAGTCTAACAGCCTATGAACTTGGTCATGAAGAAATACCTCATACCATCATCGTTGATAATGCAGGTGGTCATTTGATGCAGCATGGTAAAGTTGATCTCTGCATCGTTGGCACAGATAGAACCGCAGCCAATGGTGATGTGTGTAATAAAGTCGGCACTTACCTCAAAGCTTTGGCCGCGCATGATAATAACATTCCTTTCTATGTGGCTTTACCAAGTACAACAATTGATTGGACCTTGAACAACGGCTTTGACATTCCAATCGAAGAGCGTGGCCAAGAAGAAGTGCTGCAAATGACAGGTCGTGTTAGCGGCAACGAAAAGGGTGAAGTGGTGACGATAGATATCGCAGCTTCAGGAAGTCCGGCAGCCAATCCAGCATTTGATGTTACGCCAGCTAAATATGTAACTGGTTTGATCACAGAAAAAGGCGTGGTTGAAGCAACAACAGCAGGTCTGGCAGAATTAAAAACGGAACTTTCAAATGTCGCCTAAAAAAGCCACGCCAAGACTATCAAAGCCCTTGCAATCTAAGTCTAGCCTTTCCCGGCAACACAAAGCATTAGCTGAAGAGATTATTTTCCAATCCCTATACATGAAGCAAAAGGGCTTAACGCCAGGGCATTCGGGTAACATATCAGCAAGGTGCCCTGATGAGACTGAGGGGAAAATACTCTCATTCCTCATTACACCAACCGGTGTGCCTTATGAGAATTTAAAGCCTAAAGATATTGTGCTGGTGAGCAAAGACCCAGTGACAGGCGAAGCGAGTTGGGACGAAAGAGGATTAGCGCCTTCAAGTGAATGGCAATTCCACTTAAGTGCTTATGAGGCCAGTAGTGGTGTGCAAGCCCTTGTGCACACCCATTCAAATTACGCTACCACAATAGCATGCGCTAATTTAGAAATTCCTGCCTTTCACTATATGGTCGCAGCTGCTGGCGGGAAAATCATCCCGTTAGTGCCTTATGCAATTTTCGGCTCGAAGAAATTATCAGATGGTGTCGCCAAAGCATTTAAAAATTACAAAGCCTGCCTCATGGCTCACCATGGTTTGCTCACTGGCGAGAAAACATTGGCCAAAGCAATGGAACTCACCGAAATTGTCGAAGACTTAGCCAAACAGTTTTGGAGCTTGAAACAATTGGGTGAGCCAAAATTACTAAGCGACCGGCAGATGAACGAAGTGATTAAAAAATTCCAAACTTACGGGCAACAGAATAGCGCGGATGCATAGTGGGCATCTGAAGCGCAACTAAAAAGCGCGGATGCATAGTGCGGTTGCTAGTGAGCAACCTAAAGCACCACTTAAAAAACGCGGTTGCTAGTGGGCAACCTAAAGCGCCACTTAAAAAAGCGGTTGCTTTGCGGATGCGTAGTAGGCATCTGAAGCACAATATTGCGGATGCCTAGTGGGCATCTGAAGCACAAAAAAGACAAACTGAAGGAGCCTAAAAAGAGCATCTGAAGCGCATTAAGAAACAAGATAACTAATCATTGTCCATGAGCACAATATTTCGCTCCACAAAAACAATGCCATCAAATTCCATAACCAGCTCTCCTTGAACATTTTTCGCACGGTTATGAATGAATAAAATACCCCATTCAGGGCGACTATTCGTCGTCCGTTTATTTGTGATTTCACATTCATAAGAAATCACATCACCAGCCAAAACAGGGTGCAGCCAACGCATATTTTTAAACCCAGGAGAAGGACCCATCTTAGCGACTGGCTCATTGCACGCACGCCTATCTTCAGCCAACCTTTGTAATGTGCGGCACATGCAATGCATCCAAATGGCACTCACTTGCCAACCAGAAGCTGCAAGCGCGCCAAAGGGGCCATTTTTCGCTGCCTCTTCATCAATGTGAAAGGGGAGCGGATCATAAACTTGAGAATAGCTCTTGATGAGTTCAGCCGTGAATTTGAACTCCCCCAGTTCAAGCACATCACCAATTTCGATCTCTTCAAAATAAAAACTCATTACGGTGTATCTCCTCTCAATCCAATAAATTGAGTGGAGACCATCGTCATCACCGGTTCGCCAGTTTGGTTCTGCGCTTCAATAAAAAAGTCAATAATCCCCATATGCGGCTTAGAGCTGGAAACTCGCTTTGAATGAACTTGATAGCGAACAGAGAGAACGTCGTTTGGAAAAACTGGTTGAAGCCAATGGGCTTCTTTCACACCTGGCGAGCCATAGTTTTTTGTATTTTTATAAAGCCGCTCAACCATTTGCTTAATGAGTAACGCCCCTGTTTGCCAACCAGAACTCGCTAAACCACCAAGCATTGAAGCTTTACCAGCTTCCTCATCCAAATGCATTGGTTGCGGGTCATAAAGCTTGGCAAAGGAAATCAACTGGTCTTTCGAAGATGAAAATTCACCAACAGAATGCCAGCTCTCATTAACAATAAAATCTTCATAAAAAAGGGTGTTAGTCATAAAACATTCCTAAAGCTTAAAAAAGCCACTAAACTTTACCAACAAACCATCAGTAAGAGTTTGACCTAAATCACCAAAGTTAAAGAACAAATATTATTATAATAAATTGATTTAGTTAGAATTATGAAGAATAAAAAAGGAAATATTTTTCAATGAATTCACTTAGTAAAGACATTAAAATATTTCAAAAACATCTAAAGAGCGGAGAACTACAAAGAGCTTACAAAGCAACACTCTGCTATCTGCAAAATTTACGCAATCATTTAAAAAGCAAACATCCTAAATATACCATTTCATCCCTCAATCAGGGAAATTTAGATGTGAGTTATTTCAGCATTATTACCCCTTTGTTAAAGCAATATGACCTAAAAATCGCAATTATATTTAACTATAATTCTTTTAGTTTTGAAGCTTGGCTTGTTGGGCGAAACAAGAAAGTAACTGAGGCTTATTACGAAACATTCAATAAACGACGTTGGCCAAAATACAAAAAATCAGAAAAGAGACAGGGCTTCTATTCAATTATGAGCAGTGAGCTGGCAGGTGAAGTCGATCTAGAGAACACCACCAAAATAACAGGCCAGATAAATAAGACTCTGAATAAGTTCATCAAGGATATTGAAAGTCATCTAACCAAAGAACAGGGCAATTAGAAAAAGTAAATTGCGAGTAGAGAAGACATTCAGGATATGTTGATAATGAAACGATGGGGAAATGTTTATCATTTGCGCTGAGCGCGCCGCTGTAACTCTTTTTCTCTTTCACTCATCGAAGCATTTTCTTCAGGCGGAGTATGTGACGGGTCAGGCGCATTTAACCTGTGAGAATGCCGATCATCACCAATGGGTTCAGCCAAACTCGCTCTTTTCCCTTCAGCCCGGCCAATCATAAAGGCGCCTAAATTACGATTATTGTTTTTAATCGCCTTGGCTGGTTTTTCAGGGAGTTTAAAGCGCTGCTGAGCTTCTGAGAGTACATAACTTTTTTTATCAAACTTATCCGTGTCTTTTCCTTTGTTCTGCTTTGATTGCGCCATTGTCGATGAATGGGAAGAATTGCTAGAGGAAAGAGATTTGTTCCTTTGTTGAATAGTCGCGTGTAATTTGCTGTTAACGCCATTAATAATCCCATCTCGATAAGAAAGATAATAGGGCCGCCCCAAATGCTCCACCTCTTTTGAGCGGCGAAGGATAAATGCTTCTAAGGATCGTGAAAGCCAAAGCGCAAAATAAACATCACTCTCTAAGCCAAAATAACGACACTCTGAAGGGGTGTTTTCTATAGCAGGCACATGAAAGGCTATAGTGTCCGTATAGTCAGCAATAAGAAAGGCAAGGGCATCATGAATGAGGGCGCTCTCCTCACTTTCACCTGTTGATTTGAACTGAGTAAAGCCATCATGTGTAAGGTCTAATGTTGAAAGGTCCAATTGATATTTGTCGAGTAAGTCCCGAGCCTTTTCAGCCGCCGCTATTGCTTCAGCTTCAGTCGCTGCGCTATCTTCTGCCTTAGCCATTAAGGCTTTAATTTTATGGGCGATTTTTTCTCTTTCAAATCCAGACATACAGCCAACCTAAACCTCCACCTGCATTAACGAGCTTAAACAAGTGTAGAGTGCTTGTGTAGAAAAATTTTAAAAGAAAAAGACAATTTAGAACTTCAAAGAATATGCCCAAAGCGAAGGAGGGTGCCATCAGGGTCAATAATGTTTAGCTCGCAAACACCCCACGGTTTGTCTTCAGCAGCAATAAATCGTGGAATGCCGTCTTGTGGTAAGTTCAGCGTTTCATAAGTTTTAGAAAGAACATTTGCATCTTCAACCCGAAGAAAAACACCATGGTCTGATGTCTCTGCGACATTTTCTGGATGCTTAAAGAAATGCAACTCTATCTTGTCTTGATATAAAATTAAATATCCCTCTTCGGGGTATTCACTTCCAACCATAAATCCAAGCTTTGAATAAAACTCTTTTGTTCTCTCCAAATCAGAACTTGGAAAAATAGGACAAGCACTTTGAAACATTGTTCTGTCACCTTAAATCCGCGTGATTTTTTAACAGTAAAATCAATATTAACAGATGAGGGGAGAAATTAGGCTTAAAATTGATTACTAAGATTTTATTTCGCGGCGTTTATTCGCGCGTTTAAACTTACTTTGATAGTCTCGTCTTTGCTTGGTGACCTCATATAACACAATGCCAGAGGTCGTTCCTAAATTAAGGCTTTCAATCATGCCAAACCACACGGCTAGCTTGGTATATTGAGTGTAATCGACCTCATGCAAAATTTCATTCCTTTTACCTTTGACATGAGGAGAGGTAACAAGAGAAACAAATCTATTTTTATTAAGATGTTCAATGCAATCTTCAGTGCTATCAAAACGCTTAACAAAACTCCATTTAATGGCCGATACAGATGTTTTTGAAAGAGAGCGCCTCTCTCTCATATCTTGCCAATCATCGGGAAGGGATTTTCTTGTGTCTATGATATAAGTTTTCTCAACCCCAAGAGCATTGACATTGCGAATAACGGTTCCGATATTTTTTATGTCTGTCGGGTTCTCAATTACGGCGACTATATTTTTGCAAATGTAAGGTTTGATCTCATCAGCACGTTGTCTGACAGAACTTTTTTTAGAAGCTGTCTCATCTGTGCCCATTTTAAAAAGAACCTGCTGTTAACTTAATTCGCAAATCTAAAGTGCAGCACATCGCCATCTTTGACGACATATTCTTTTCCCTCAAGGCGCATTTTGCCTTTTTCTTTCGCACCAGCTTCGCCATTAAATTCGACGTAGTCATCATACGCAATGGTTTCAGCGCGAATGAACCCTTTTTCAAAATCCGTGTGAATAACACCAGCCGCTTGCGGCGCTTGTGTTCCGTCAGCAATGGTCCAGGCGCGGGTCTCTTTCGGTCCGCAAGTGAAATAAGTTATTAGATCCAAGAGACCATAGCCAGCACGAATAAGTCTATTGAGCCCGGGCTCTTCAAGGCCAAGGTCAGCAAGAAATTCAGTCCGTTCATCATCCTCTAAGCCAGATAATTCAGATTCAATTTTAGCTGAGATGATAACAAAGGCAGCGCCTTCTGCTTTTGCTTGATCCTCAACACGTTTAGAAAGTTCATTGCCCTTGTCAGCAGATGCTTCATCAACATTCGCCACATAAACTATAGGCTTATCAGTTAAGAGTTGCAGCTGACGGAAAAGAGGGCGCTCTTCATCGCTAATTTCTGTCGCGCGAGCCGGTTGGCCATCTTGCAATTTGCTAAGAACTTTCTCGATGATTTTTAAAAGTGCAATCGCTTCTTTGTCCTGCCCCTTAGCCTTTTTCTCTAAATTCCCTTTGCGCTTCTCCAAGCTCTCAAGGTCAGCAAGCATCAATTCGGTTTCAACCGTCTCCGCGTCAGAGAGCGGATCAACCTTGCCCTCAACATGGGTGATATTCTCATCTTCAAAACAACGCAGCACATAAGCAATCGCATCCACCTCGCGAATATTCGCCAAAAACTGGTTGCCAAGCCCTTCACCTTTAGACGCACCTTTAACAAGACCAGCAATGTCAACAAAGGTAAGGCGCGTTGGAAGTATCTCTTTAGACTCTGCAATTGAAGCCAATTTATCCAGGCGCTCGTCAGGCACGCAGACATCACCCACATTGGGCTCAATGGTACAAAAAGGAAAGTTCGCTGCTTCAGCGCTTGCTGTTTGGGTCAGCGCATTAAAAAGGGTTGATTTACCAACATTCGGTAAGCCCACAATCCCGCATTTAAAACCCATTATTTATCATCTCCCTTGTTTAACCATTTTTCTAAAGCTGCACTAAGTGCACTTTTTTCGTTTGTGGTTGTATCGTCTTTTGCTGCCTTTGGGGCTTCACTTGCAGTGGCCTTATCTGGTCGGCTTCGGTGCTTTTCTTTTTTAATCACAACTCCCTCAGGTGTCTGAGGTTTTGGAATTGTCTTGTTTTCAGCCTTTGGCTTCTTTTCTTTCTTTGGCGCATAAACACTTAGGTCATCACTCACATTTTTGATAAAATCTGAATGACGATCAGAGACAAGTAACCCTGCATGGCGAGAATTTGAGCGAAGCGCATCTTCAAGCCATAGAGCTTCATCTTTTGAAAAATCTTTTAAAACATAATTGGCCACTTGCGATTTTTGAACGGGCCTGCCAACTCCCATGCGCACACGTACATAAGCGTTGCCAACATGTTGGCTAATTGATTTCAAGCCATTATGCCCAGCATTGCCGCCATCAGCTTTGATCTTAAATTTAGCAGGAGGTAAATCTATCTCATCATGAAAAACAATGATATTTTCGAGATCTATTTTATAAAATGAACTAGCCGCTTGCACAGCTTCGCCAGAAAGGTTCATGAAGGTTAGTGGCTTGAGGAGCAAACATTTCTGCCCGTCAATAAGTCCTTCAGAGGTCTCCCCCTTAAAACGAGAACGCCAAGGCGTAAAATTATACGCCTTGGCAATTTCATCAAGCACCATAAAACCGATATTATGACGATTACGGGCATATTCTTTACCCGGATTTCCAAGTCCAACAAGGAGCTTCATCATCACTGTCCTATCG
>JAEPQF010000082.1 GCA_017640685.1 Hyphomicrobiales bacterium | reverse complement strand
CTCATTTTCTCTTTGATCCCGATGAATTAATCATAAAATGCTAATATTTTTCAGTTAGAGACGGTGTGAATTTTGAGTGGTGAAAAGAGTGAAATTAAAAAAAATGACATTTCCGTGTCGTTAGGTGTTGACGTTAGCCTCAAGCCTATATATGTTGCGGCCAACTCACAACAGGTCGTAAGTGAATAAATGTCGCCAGCGGGTCATCATTAATCCGTAGCTATTAACTCAAATAGCCGGAGACTTAACCACTTAAACACTGATGTTTGAAACCAAGAACTACATGAGAGACCCAAGATCCATATTGGTCGGTTTAGACTATTATTGATCCTCTGATGTTTTGATGTTGAGCCTTTTGGTATTCCGCATGGGTGCGGATATTGCCAATATGGGCTCAGCTCCGTTTTGGTGTTTAAAGATCATAAATTGCCTTAAATGAGCGCGCTTGAATAGGTTAAGCGAGTTTGATAAGGGCCTAAACTTTGGATGTAGCAAATGCCTACAATACAACAGCTTGTTAGAAAACCGCGCAAGCCGCAGGTTAAAAGAAATAAAGTGCCAGCGATGGAGGCGTGTCCTCAAAAGCGCGGCGTATGTACTCGTGTTTATACAACGACCCCTAAAAAGCCAAACTCAGCGATGCGGAAAGTTGCTCGTGTGCGTTTGTCAAATGGCTTTGAGGTGACAAGCTATATTCCTGGTGTTGGACATAACCTACAAGAGCACTCAGTTGTTCTTATTCGTGGTGGCCGTGTGAAAGACTTACCAGGTGTTCGTTATCACATCTTGCGTGGTGTGCTTGATACTCAAGGTGTTGCTGACAGAAAGCAACGTCGTTCGAAATATGGTGCGAAACGTCCGAAGTAAGCCGATTGGTTTATTTTTGTGTCGAAGGTTAATTAAAGTTATTGGTTGGGAGAGCGAAGCATGTCACGCCGCCACAGAGCAGAAAAAAGAGATATTATTCCTGATCCGAAGTTCGGTGATGTTGTCTTAACAAAATTTATGAACAGCATCATGAAGGATGGAAAGAAATCCGCTGCTGAGCGCATTGTTTATGGTGCGCTAGATCGTGTTGAAGATAAAGCTAAGACTGACCCTGTTGAGTTGTTTCATCAGGCATTGGAAAATGTTAGTCCAGCTATTGAGGTTCGCTCACGCCGTGTTGGTGGTGCGACATATCAGGTTCCTGTTGAGGTTCGCGCTGAGCGTAAGAAAGCTCTTGCTATTCGCTGGTTGATTGCAGCTGCGCGTGGACGCAATGAGAACACAATGGTCGAGCGTCTATCAGGTGAGTTGATGGATGCGGCGAACAATCGTGGTGCTGCTGTTAAGAAGCGTGAAGATACACACCGGATGGCTGAAGCTAACCGTGCATTTTCACATTACCGTTGGTAGTGCTAAGAATTTTGTTTTTGAAATTTATTTTCAATTTTTGAGGAACCGGTCAAATGGCCCGCGAATACGACATTAAAGACTATCGCAACTTCGGCATCATGGCTCACATTGATGCTGGTAAGACTACAACAACAGAGCGTGTTCTGTACTACACAGGAAAAAGCCATAAAATTGGTGAAGTTCATGATGGTGCAGCAACTATGGACTGGATGGAGCAAGAGCAAGAGCGTGGTATTACAATTACCTCAGCGGCGACTACTTGTTTCTGGAATGACAAGCGCCTGAATATCATTGACACACCTGGTCACGTGGACTTCACAATTGAAGTTGAGCGTTCGTTACGTGTGCTTGACGGCGCTGTTGCTTTGTTAGACGCGAATGCTGGTGTTGAGCCGCAAACTGAAACAGTTTGGCGTCAAGCTGAGCGTTATGAAGTTCCTCGCATGATCTTTGTTAATAAGATGGATAAGCTTGGTGCTGATTTTTACAACTCAGTTGAAATGGTAAAAGAGCGCCTTGGTGCTGTAGCTCTTCCTATTCAATTGCCAATCGGTGCTGAAAGTGAATTTGAAGGTGTTATCGATCTTGTTCGTATGAACTCAATCATTTGGGAAGAAGAATCACTCGGTGCTAAATTCCGCATTGATGAGATCCCAGCTGATTTGGCTGATAAGGCTGCTGAGTACCGCGAAGCGATGATTGAAACTCTTGTTGAGTTGGATGAAGATGCTATGGAAGCTTACCTTGAAGGTAATGAGCCTAGCGAAGAGAAAATCATTGAATTGATCCGTAAGGGTACAATCAATATTGATTTCCACCCAATTCTTTGTGGTACAGCGTTTAAAAACAAAGGTGTTCAGCCTTTACTTGATGCGGTTGTTGATTATCTTCCTTCTCCTGTCGATATTCCTGCGATTAAGGGTATTGATGTTAAGACGGAAGAGGAAACTGTTCGCAAAGCGTCTGATGATGAGCCGCTTTCAATGCTTGCCTTTAAAATTATGAACGACCCATTTGTTGGCTCGCTAACATTTGCTCGTATCTATTCTGGTAAAGTTGAATCAGGCATGACATTGCTGAATTCAGTAAAAGACAAAAAAGAGCGTATTGGCCGTATGTTGTTGATGCACTCAAATGATCGTGAAGATATCAAAGAAGCTTATGCTGGTGATATTGTGGCGATTGCAGGTCTTAAAGATGTGACAACTGGTGATACACTTTGTGTAACGACGTCTCCTGTTATTTTGGAGCGTATGGAATTCCCTGATCCAGTTATTGAGATTGCAGTTGAGCCTAAATCTAAAGGTGACCAAGAAAAACTTGGTATCGCACTTAACCGTTTGGCTCAAGAAGACCCATCTTTCCGCGTTTCATCAGATGAAGAATCTGGTCAAACAATCTTGAAAGGTATGGGCGAGTTGCACCTCGACATTCTTGTTGATCGTATGAAGCGTGAATTTAATGTTGAAGCGAATATTGGCCAACCTCAAGTGGCGTATCGTGAAACAATCACGCAATCTTCTGATGTTGATTACACTCACAAAAAGCAATCTGGTGGTTCGGGTCAGTTTGCTCGCGTGAAGATGACAATTGAACCTGGTGAACCAAATTCAGGTTTTGAATTTGAAAGCAAGGTTGTTGGCGGTAACGTGCCAAAAGAATATATCCCTGGTGTTGAAAAGGGTATTCAGTCAGTTATGGATGGCGGCATCTTGGCCGGTTTCCCACTTCTTGATGTGAAAGTAACTTTGACTGATGGTGCCTATCACGACGTTGATAGTTCTGTGATGGCATTTGAGATCGCTGGTCGTGCTGGTTTCCGTGAAGGTGCTAAACAAGCTGGCCCTAAATTGCTTGAACCTATTATGAAGGTTGAAGTTGTGTCTCCTGAAGAATATGTAGGTGGCATTATGGGTGACTTGAATAGTCGTCGCGGACAAGTGCAAGGCCAGGAACAACGTGGTAACGCGTTGGTTGTGAATGCAATGGTTCCACTTGCCAACATGTTTGGTTATGTGAATACACTCCGTTCGCAAAGCCAGGGTCGTGCTCAGTTCACGATGCAATTTGATCATTATGCGCAAGTACCTCAAGCGGTGGCTGACGAAGTTCAAGCTAAATTTGCTTAAGTTAAGTGTGTGTAACGAAATTAGTTTTTTGATTTTTTAAGTTTGGTTAAAACGTGTTTAAAAACACAAAATAGACTGAAAGATGGAGAGCCAAGATGGCCAAGGAAAAATTTGAGCGTAATAAACCTCACGTGAATATCGGAACCATCGGTCACGTTGACCATGGTAAAACAACACTTACAGCTGCGATTACTATGATTCTTGCTGAAGCTATGGGTGGCGAAGCTAAAAGCTACGCAGATATTGATAATGCTCCTGAAGAGCGTGAACGTGGTATTACAATTTCAACGGCTCACGTTGAGTATGAAACTGACACACGTCACTATGCTCACGTTGACTGCCCAGGACACGCTGACTATGTGAAAAACATGATCACTGGTGCTGCTCAAATGGATGGTGGTATCCTTGTGGTGAATGCTGCTGACGGACCTATGCCTCAAACACGTGAACACATTCTACTTGCTCGCCAAGTTGGTGTGCCTGCGCTTGTAGTTTTCATGAATAAAGTTGACCAAGTTGACGATGAAGAGCTTCTTGAGCTTGTTGAAATGGAAATTCGTGAGCTTCTTACTGAGTATGGTTTTGATGGCGATGATATTCCAATCGTTAAAGGTTCAGCACTTGCTGCGATTGAAGGTAAAGACGAAAAAATTGGTAAAGAAGCTATTCTTGAGCTTATGAAAGCTGTTGATGATCATATCCCAACTCCAGATCGTCCAAAAGATCAGCCTTTCCTAATGCCAATTGAAGACGTGTTCTCAATTTCTGGTCGTGGTACTGTGGTAACAGGCCGGGTTGAGCGCGGTATCATCCATGTTGGTGATGAAATTGAAATTATGGGCATTAAAGAAACACAAACAACAACATGTACTGGTGTTGAAATGTTCCGTAAGCTTCTTGATCAAGGTGAAGCTGGCGATAACGTTGGTGTTCTACTTCGTGGTACGAAGCGTGAAGAAGTTGAACGTGGCCAAGTGCTTTGTGCGCCGGGTTCAATCACTCCACACACTAAATTTAAGGCTGAAGCTTACATCTTGACAAAAGATGAAGGTGGCCGCCACACACCATTCTTTACAAACTATCGTCCTCAGTTCTACTTCCGTACAACTGACGTGACTGGTGTTGTAACATTACCAGAAGGCACTGAAATGGTGATGCCTGGTGATAATGTTGAAATTAACGTTGAACTAATCGTGCCAATTGCGATGGAAGAGAAACTACGTTTCGCTATCCGTGAAGGTGGCCGTACTGTTGGTTCAGGCGTTGTTGCTTCAATCATTGAATAACGTTTAATTGTAATTTCGGCGTCTTCGCACTTAGTTGTGGAGACGCCGCTTTCATTCTTTAAGGTGTGCTTCGATGCAAAGCCAAAATATTAGAATACGTCTCAAGGCTTTCGATCATCGTATCCTCGATGTGTCGACCAAGGAGATCGTGAACACAGCAAAGCGCACAGGCGCAGATGTTCGTGGACCGATACCGTTGCCGACACGAATTGAGAAATACACGGTCAATCGTTCGCCGCACGTTAATAAAAAATCACGCGAGCAGTTTGAAATGCGTACACATAAGCGTCTGATCGATATTGTTGATCCAACGCCTCAAACAGTGGATGCATTGATGAAGCTAGATCTTGCTGCTGGTGTGGATGTAGAAATTAAGCTTTAGCGCGTGTTCCTTGAGAAAGCTTAGATGCTTTCTTTAAAAAGAGAATTCGCAAAAGAAAGCGTGTTCAGTAAAAGTTAAAAACTTTGAATTTGAATTCGCTAAAAATGTAGATTTAGAACTTAAGGACGGGACCAATGCGGTCAGGTGTCATAGCGCAAAAGGTCGGAATGACCAGGGTTTTTACAGAAGCAGGTGATCATATTCCTGTGACTGTTTTGAAACTTGATAGTTGTCAAGTTGTTGCCCAGCGAACTGAAGAAAAAAACGGATATTGTGCTCTACAAATTGGTAGCGGTAAAGCTAAGGTGAAAAACACCTCTCAAGCTCAGCGCGGCCACTTTGCAGTTGCTAAGGTTGAACCTAAACATCGTTTGGTTGAATTTCGGGTGAGCCCAGAAAACCTTATTGAAGTTGGTAGTGAATTGACAGCAGATCACTTTTTAGCTGATCAGTATGTTGACATTACAGGAACTTCTATTGGTAAAGGTTTTGCTGGTGGTATGAAACGACACGGATTTGGCGGTCTTCGGGCTTCTCACGGTGTGTCTATTTCTCACAGATCTCACGGCTCTACTGGTCAGTGTCAGGATCCTGGTAAGGTTTTCAAGGGTAAGAAAATGGCTGGTCATATGGGTGCTACTCAGGTGACTACTCAAAACCTTAAAATCGTTAAAGTTGATTCTGAGCGTGGTCTTTTGATGGTTAAGGGCGCAGTGCCTGGCTCTAAAGGCGGATGGGTTCTTGTTAATGATGCTGTGAAGAAAGCTCTTCCTGAAGGTGTTCCAACTCCTGGTGCTTTTAAAGCTCCTGTAGGTGGTTCTGCTAAGGAAGCTCCAGCTGAAGAAGCCGTCGCTTCAGAAGAGAAGGAAGCGTAAGTTATGAAACTTGATGTTAAAACTCTTGATGACAAGTCAGTTGGCTCTGTTGATTTAGATGAGAAGATTTTTGGTCTAGATCCACGTGCAGATATTTTACATCGCTGTGTACGTTATCAATTGGCAAAACGCCAAGCTGGTACACATGCAACATTAGGTCGTTCTGATGTGCGTGGTACAACAAAGAAATTTGTGAAACAAAAAGGCTCTGGCGGTGCACGTCATGGTAATAAAAAGGTTCCACAATTCCGCGGTGGTGCGAAAGCATTTGGTCCAAGCCCACGTAGCCATGCTCATGACCTAACAAAGAAGTTTAGAGCTCTTGGTCTTCGTCATGCGTTATCTGCAAAAGCAAAGGCAGATGAACTTGTGGTGCTTGAAGATACAAGTGCAGCTGACGGTAAAACAAAAAGCTTGCTTGCCCAGTTTGCTAAACTTGGTTTGAGCAAAGCGTTGGTTATTGATGGCGCTGAGGTTAATGAAAGCTTTGGTCGTGCTGCTAGCAACATTCCTGAAGTTGATGTGCTGCCAGTTCAAGGCATTAATGTTTATGACATTCTTCGCCGGGAAAAGCTTGTTTTGACTAAAGCAGCTGTCGAAGCTTTGGAGGCTCGTTTTAAATGAGACAAGCAGAATTATATGACGTAATCGTCGCTCCAGTAATCACTGAAAAATCAACTGGTGCAACTGAGCACAATCAAGTTGTTTTCAAGGTTGCTGATACAGCTACTAAGCCTGCAATTAAAGAGGCCATTGAAGGTTTGTTTAAGGTGAAAGTTAAGGCTGTGAATACATTAAACCGTAAAGGCAAGGTCAAACGGTTTAAAGGTATTAAAGGCAAACAAAACGACAAAAAAATTGCAGTCGTAACATTAGAAGAAGGTCACACAATTGATGTGGCAACAGGACTTTAAGTCTGACTTCAGACTTTAAAGTTGAAGGGCTTTAAGAGGACACGAGATGGCACTTAAAACGTATAAGCCAATCACTCCAGGTCAACGTAGTCTAGTTTTGGTAGACCGCTCAGACCTTTGGAAAGGCAAGCCAGTTAAAACTCTGACCGAGGGTTTGACAAAAAATGGTGGCCGTAACAATGCTGGCCGCATCACTGCGCGTCGTCGTGGTGGTGGTCACAAGCGTAGCTATCGCATGGTTGATTTCAAGCGTCTGAAGCGTGATATGCAAGCTGAAGTTCAACGGATTGAATATGATCCGAACAGAACTGCTTATATTGCTTTGATCAAATATGAAGATGGTGAACTTGCTTATATTTTGGCGCCGCAAAGATTAGCAGCTGGCGACAAAGTGATTGCAGGTGATAAGGTTGACGTGAAGCCTGGTAACGCTATGCCACTTCGCAATATGCCAATTGGTACCATTGTTCATAATGTTGAGATGAAAATTGGCAAAGGCGGACAGATTGCTCGCTCAGCTGGTACTTATGCTCAACTTGCTGGTCGTGATGGTGGTTATGCGATTATGAAATTGTCATCTGGTGAAACACGCATGATCCATGCAGATTGCATGGCAACTGTAGGTGCTGTTTCAAACCCAGATAATTCTAACACCAAACTTGGTAAAGCTGGTCGTAAACGCTGGATTGGTAAGCGCCCTCAAGTTCGCGGTGTTGCTATGAACCCGGTTGATCACCCACATGGTGGTGGTGAAGGTCGTACTTCAGGTGGTCGTCATCCTGTATCACCTTGGGGTAAACCAACGAAGGGTAAACGTACTCGTTCTAACCGCTCTACGGATAAATTTATTGTTCGTAGCCGCCATATGAAGAAGAAAAGATAGGAGAGCTTGATGGCACGTTCATCTTGGAAAGGCCCATTTGTCGATCGTTACCTCCTCAAGAAGGCGGAAGCAGCTCAAGGGTCCACTCGTAAAGATGTGATTAAAATTTGGTCACGTCGTTCAACAATTTTACCACAGTTCGTGGGATTAACTTTTGGTGTTTATAACGGCAAAAAACACATCCCTGTGCTTGTTAGCGAAGACATGGTTGGTCACAAGTTTGGTGAGTTTTCACCAACACGTACCTACTATGGTCACACTGCGGATAAGAAAGCAAAGAGGAAGTAACACAAAATGGGTAAGGCAAAACAAGAACGCCGTCTAGCCGATAATGAGGCCCAGGCTGTTACACGAAACATTCGTATCAGTCCTCAAAAGCTGAATTTGGTTGCGACGTCTATTCGCGGTAAAAAAGTAGAAAAAGCTTTGGCTGATCTAACTTTTTCTAGAAAACGCATTGCAAAAGACGTGAAGAAAACTCTTGAATCAGCTATTGCGAACGCTGAAAACAATCATGGCCTTGATGTTGATAGTCTTATTGTTTCAGAAGCATATGTTGGTAAAGGCCTCGTTTTGAAGCGCTGGCAACCAAGAGCACGTGGCCGTGTTGGTAAAATTCTAAAACCTTTTTCACGTCTGACCGTTGTGGTCCGCGAAGTTGAGGAGACCGCATAATGGGTCAGAAGATTAATCCAGTAGGCATGCGCCTTGGTATCAATAGAACTTGGGATAGCCGCTGGTACGCTACGAAAGCTGAATATGGTGATCTTCTTCTGGAAGATTTTAAAATTCGGGAACATATTTTAAAATATCGTCGTCAAGCTGGCATTTCAAAAGTTGTTATTGAACGCCCTCACAAAAAATGCCGTGTGACAGTACATAGTGCACGTCCTGGTATTTTGATTGGCAAAAAAGGCTCTGACATTGAGAAGCTTAAAGGCGCTTTGAAAAAGTATACTGACAGCGAAGTTCATTTGAACATTGTTGAAGTTAGAAAGCCTGAAATTGATGCCAACCTTGTTGCTGAAGGTATTGCTCAACAGCTTGAGCGCCGCGTTGCATTTAGACGCGCTATGAAACGTTCTGTTCAGTCAGCTATGCGTTTAGGTGCTGAAGGTATTCGTATCAACTGTGCTGGTCGTCTTGGCGGTGCTGAGATTGCACGGATGGAATGGTATCGTGAGGGCCGTGTGCCACTACATACTCTTCGCGCTAATATCGACTATGGTACAGCTAAAGGCGTTACTGCTTACGGTATCATTGGTATTAAAGTTTGGATCTTTAAGGGCGAGATCATGGAACATGATCCGATGGCTCAAGAGCGCATTTCTATTGAAGCTCAAGAAGGTGGCCGTCCTAGAAATAATGGACCAAAACCTGGTCCAAAGCGCCAAGCGAATTAAGGGAACAAGATTATGTTGCAACCAAAACGGACAAAATTCCGCAAAGCTCATAAGGGTAAGATTAAGGGCGTCGCAAAAGGTGGCACTGCTTTGAATTTTGGTTCTTATGGCTTGAAGGCTTTGGAAGCTGAGCGTGTGACTGCTCGTCAAATTGAAGCGGCTCGCCGTGCTATGACCCGTCAAATGAAACGTGCTGGTCGTGTTTGGATTAGAATTTTTCCTGATTTACCTGTTTCTAAAAAACCTACTGAGGTTCGTATGGGTAAAGGTAAGGGTTCTGTTGAATATTGGGCTGCTCGCGTTGCACCAGGTCGTATCATGTTTGAGATCGATGGTGTTGATGATGAAACTGCCCGTGAAGCTCTTTCTCTAGCAGCTGCAAAGCTCCCGATTAAGACGCGCATTGTTAAGCGTCTTGGTAGCTAGGGCTTAGAGAAGAAGCAATTAATGTTAGGATTTGAAGGGTTTTTGGCCATGAAGGCGAGTGATCTTAGAGATAAAACACCAGACCAACTTGATGATGAGCTGGTGAAATTGAAAAAAGAGCAATTCAATCTGCGCTTCCAGGCAGCCACTGGCCAAATGGAAAACACAGCTCGTGTTCGTCATGTGCGCCGCGAAATTGCAAGAATTAAAACCGTATTACGGGAGAAGCAAGCCGCTGGTGCTTAAAGAGCATTAAGACGCTTGAGTTTAAGGATTTAGACTATGCCGAAACGAATATTACAAGGGGAAGTGGTGAGCGACAAAACTGATAAAACAGTTGTTGTTAAAGTTGAACGCCGGTTTACTCACCCTCTTTATAAAAAGGTTGTGCGTCGCTCTAAGAAGTATCACGCGCATGATGAAGCTAACAAGTTTAAAACAGGTGATACGGTTCGTATTGAAGAATGTGTGCCGATTTCCAAAAATAAGCGTTGGACTGTAATTAACGCTGAATAATTCGTTAGAGAATTAAAAAAGATTTGATTGATTGAGCTTTTGAAGCTTTTCGAACTAAGTCAAAATTAACGGTTAGAATTGGTTGTCGCGAATTCTATTAAGGCCGAAAAAGGATAATTAAAATGATACAGATGCAATCTAATTTGGATGTGGCGGATAATTCTGGCGCCCGCCGTGTTCAGTGCATCAAAGTGCTTGGTGGCTCTAAGCGCAAATATGCATCAATCGGTGACATTATTGTTGTCAGTGTAAAAGAAGCTATTCCACGTGGCCGTGTTAAAAAGGGCCAAGTGATGAAAGCTGTTATTGTTCGCACAGCAAAAGGTGTTCGCCGCCAAGATGGTAGCCTTATTCGTTTTGACCGTAATGCTGCGGTATTAATCAATCAATCTGGTGAGCCTGTTGGCACACGTATTTTTGGTCCTGTTACTCGTGAACTACGCGCTAAGAACCAAATGAAGATTGTTTCGCTCGCGCCTGAAGTGCTTTAAGAAAAGGGTCCTTTAAAAATGGCTAAATTAAAGATTAAAAAGGGCGATCGTGTTGTTGTTCTTGCTGGTAAAGACAAAGGCAAGAAAGGCGAAGTGCTCAAAGTCCTTCCGAAGGATGAACGTGTAATTGTGAATGGCGTGAATATGATTAAGCGTCATCAAAAGCAATCTGCATCTGAAGAAGGTGGCATTATTTCAAAAGAAGCGCCAATTCATGTTTCTAACCTGTCTTTGGAAGACCCTAAAGATGGAAGTCCAACTCGCGTTGGTTACAAAACATTAGATGATGGCCGCAAAGTTCGTTTTGCGAAGCGTTCAGGAGAAGTTATCGATGGCTGAGGCTAATGAATATGAGCCACGCTTAAAGGCTCACTACAATAAAGTCATTCGCAATGATTTATTGAAAGAATTTGATTACAAAAACGAGATGCAAATACCTAAACTTGAGAAAGTTGTTCTCAATATGGGTGTTGGTGAAGCGGTTAATGATCGTAAAAAAGTGCAGTCAGCTTATGATGATTTGACTTTGATTGCTGGTCAAAAACCTGTTTTCACTAAAGCTCGCAAGTCAATTGCTGGTTTTAAAGTTCGTGAAGAAATGGCTTTGGGCACGAAAGTGACTTTGCGCAAAGCTCGTATGTATGAATTTCTTGATCGCTTAATCACAATTGCTCTTCCACGAGTGAAAGACTTTAGAGGGCTTAACCCAAAGAGTTTTGATGGACGTGGTAACTATGCGATGGGCATCAAGGAACATATTATTTTCCCTGAGATTGACTATGATAAAGTTGATCAAATTTGGGGCATGGATGTGATTGTCTGCACCTCAGCACCAACAGATGATGAGGCACGGGCGCTGTTAAAAGGTTTTAATTTCCCGTTCCCAGCGGCGAACAAATAATCTCATTTGAGACAAGTGTTCTAGCTTTAAAGGAACAAACGGAGGAATAAATGGCAAAAAGATCAATGGTCGAGCGTGATGTAAAGCGCAAACGCCTTGTAAAGGCAAATGCTTCTAAGCGTGCTCGTTTGAAAGCAATTGCTAGAGATAAAAGTTTACCAGCAGAAGAGCGTTTTAAAGCGCAATTGAAGCTGGCTGAGTTGCCGCGCAATTCTAGTCCAAACCGGATGCGCAACCGTTGTCAATTAACTGGCCGCCCACGCGGCTTTTATAGAAAGCTTAAACTATCGCGCATTGCGCTACGGGAGTTGACCAATCAAGGTCTTATTCCTGGAATGGTAAAGTCAAGCTGGTAAGGAGAGACCTGTTCATGACAATGACAGATCCACTCGGGGATATGTTAACCCGAATTAGAAATGCTCAAATGCGCAATAAAAGTAAAGTTGCTACACCAGCTTCTAAGCTTCGTGCGCGGGTTCTTGATGTTCTTCAAAAAGAAGGATTTATTCGCGGTTACGCGCAAATCGATTATGACAATGGAAAGTCAGAAATTGAGATTGAACTGAAATATCACAATGGTGACCCTGTGATCCGCTCTATTAGCCGGGTATCTACTCCAGGTCGTCGTGTTTATTCAGCGGTTAAGAATGTTCCGATGGTTGCTAACGGTCTAGGCGTTGCTATTCTTTCTACACCAAAGGGTGTTATGTCTGATGCGGATGCTCGTGAAGCAAATGTTGGCGGTGAAATTTTGTGCAACGTATTTTAATTGCGTTGTTGAAGAAGGAAGGGAAAGCCCATGTCTAGAATCGGGAAAAAACCAGTTGTGGTCCCGTCTGGTGTGGAAGTCAAGATTGACGGCCAAACAGTCAAAGCAAAAGGCTCCAAGGGTGAGCTTTCAGTTACTTTGGTTGATGACGTAACCGTTGAAATCACTGACGACGGTGTTGTTGTTTCACCTGTTGGTGAGAGCAAGCGTGCTCGCTCTATGTGGGGCATGTCTCGCACATTGGTGCAGAACATTTTTGTTGGTGTTTCTGAAGGCTATAAAAAAGAGCTCGAGATCAACGGTGTTGGTTACAGAGCTGCTATGAAAGGCAAGAGCCTTTCTCTACAACTTGGGCTTAGCCATGATGTGAATTATGACTTACCAGAGGGTATCAAAATTGAGTGCCCTAGCCAAACAGAGATTGTTGTTTCTGGTATTGAAAAGCAAGTTGTTGGACAAGTAGCCGCTGAAATTCGCAGCTATCGTCCGCCGGAGCCTTACAAAGGCAAAGGCATCAAATATAAAGATGAATATATCTTCCGTAAAGAAGGTAAGAAGAAGTAAGAGAAAGCTCATGAGCTCTGCAAAATCTACATTTGAACGTCGTAAAGCAAGAGTGCGCCGCACTTTAGCTCGCGTTTCGAACGGGCGGCCTAGACTATCAGTTCATCGCTCTTCGCAACATATTTATGCGCAAATCATTTGCGATAAATCAGGTAAAACCCTTGTTTCTGCTTCAACTATTGAAAAAGGCTTGAGGGACAAAATTAAAAAAGGCGGCAATATTGAAGCTGCTGAAGAAATTGGAAGCATTATTGCTGAGCGCGGCAAAGACGCTGGTATCGAAGAAGTTGTTTTCGATCGCGGTGGCTATATCTATCATGGTCGAGTTAAGGCCCTGGCAGACGCTGCGCGTGATAAAGGCTTGAAGTTTTAATATTAAAAACAAGGCTTTGTTATTATTTACTAAAAAGCCTTTGATTTTTGTTTTTTGAGAGGACTTAACACGTGGCACGTAACCCAAAAGACCGGGAAGAAAAAGACAGTGAGTTTGTTGACAAACTCGTTCATATCAATCGCGTCGCTAAAGTTGTAAAGGGCGGTCGTCGTTTTGGTTTTGCAGCGCTTGTTGTTGTAGGCGACCAGAAGGGCCGCGTTGGTTTTGGTCACGGTAAAGCTCGTGAAGTACCTGAAGCGATCCGTAAAGCGACTGAGCAAGCTAAGCGCCAGCTGATTAAAGTTCCCCTTCGGGAAGGTAGAACTCTTCACCACGACGTTAAAGGTCGTCATGGTGCTGGTAAAGTTTTACTTCGTGCAGCGCCTCCTGGTACTGGTATCATTGCTGGTGGTCCGATGCGTGCGGTTTTTGAAACGCTTGGTGTTCAAGACGTTGTTGCTAAATCTCAAGGTAGCTCAAACCCATACAACATGGTGCGTGCAACATTTGATGCATTGAAGGCAGAAGATAGCCCTCGCGGTGTTGCTGCAAGACGCGGCAAAAAAGTGAGTGATATTGTTGCTCGTCGTCGTGATGGTGCTGGTGATAATCAATTGCAAGCTGACGTTTAATTTAGGAATTTGTTTAAATGGCTAAATCTGGAAAAACAATTACGGTTGAACAAACTGGCAGCCGTATTCGTCAAAATGAAAAGCAGCGTGCAACATTAACAGGTCTTGGCCTTACAAAGATGCACCAGAAGCGCACTTTGGAAGACACACCTTCTGTTCGTGGGATGATTAACAGTGTTTCTCATCTTGTTCGTGTGGTTGAAGACTAACATGCTAGCATGTCTGTAAGTGCTGACTTTCGAGTTTTGAGAAAGTTAGTGGAATTTTTTGAACGCACGGATGCTATTATGCATCGAAAAGTGCACTAAAATTAGCGGCGGTTTCTTGTGGGAAATTTAAGCCGCACTAATCAGCGCCGGATGCGAAGTTAAGCATCTGGAGGCGCACTAGAAAAGCATAAAGGGTATCTTTCATGCGCTTAAATGAATTAAGAGACAATCCAGGTGCTACGAAAGAACGCAAGCGCGTTGGTCGTGGTATTGGTTCTGGTAAGGGTAAAACCGGTGGGCGTGGTGTAAAGGGTCAAAAATCACGTTCAGGTGTTGCGATTAAAGGTTTTGAAGGTGGTCAACAGCCAATTCACCGCCGCTTACCGAAACGTGGCTTTAACAATATTTTTGCGAAAAACTTTAATGAAGTGAACATTGGTCGTTTGCAAAAAGCTGTTGATGAGAAAAAGCTGAAAGACGGTGACACAATCACAGTTGAATCACTCGTAGAAGCTGGCATTGTGCGCCGGGTTTTAGATGGTGTTCGCATTCTTGGAAATGGTGAACTGAAAGCTAAACTTCAAATTAAAGCTGCTGGTGCTTCTAAATCTGCTGTTGAAGCGATTGAAAAAGCTGGTGGTTCAAT
>JAEPQF010000081.1 GCA_017640685.1 Hyphomicrobiales bacterium | reverse complement strand
CATGAGTTTCACATTGTTAGCTGGTGTAAGTGCCATTTCTAGTGGTGTTTTAGAGCTAAATGCAGCAAGCGAAGCAAAAGCAGCTTCAGTGACAGAGCAGTTCTCTAAAATTTCAACAAACAGTCAAACTTCAATTGATCACAGCGCGTTCTCTCAATTGCTGAAAAACTATGTAAAGCGTGATGCAAGTGGGTTGAACAGAGTTGACTATAAAGGCTTCAAAGTGAAGCAAGCAGCTTTAAAATCATACATCAAAAAGCTTGAAGGAGTGAAAGTAACCTCTCTATCAAAATCTGAGCAATTCGCTTATTGGGCGAACCTATATAATGCAGTGACCATCAATGTGGTTCTGGATGCTTACCCGGTTAAAACCATTAAAGATATTGATATCTCACCCGGCCTTTTCTCAAATGGCCCATGGGGCAAAAAGCTAGTGACTATTGAAGGCACAAAAATCAGCTTAGATGATATTGAGCATCAGATCTTAAGAAAAGTACATAAAGACCCAAGAGTACACTACGCGGTAAACTGCGCATCTGTTGGTTGCCCAAACCTGCAAAACCAAGCTTTTGATGGCAAAAACCTGCAAGCCCAGTTGAATCAGGCCGCAAGAGATTACGTCAATTCAAACCGCGGCGTTGTTGTGAAAGGCAATCGCATAAGCATTTCAAAAATCTACGTTTGGTTTAAAAAAGATTTTGGTGGCAATGACAGAGGTGTTCTAGCTCATTTAAAAAAACATGCTGACAAAGACCTAAAAGCAAAAATCACAAAAATCGGATCTATTAACAGCTCATTTTATGATTGGACATTAAATGACCAATCAAAATAATATGACAATGACACCAAAGGAGTCCACTTTGATGGAAGATCAAGTACAGCAAACAACTGAAGTTGAAAACAAACCAGTTTGGAAAAAATATCTCCCATTAATGGCCATTGTTGCTTTCATGGGAATAGCTTTTTCTCAGGGGTGGCATAATTACCTCTCATTTAAAGAGTTAGCTTTAAACCTAGATAATCTGAGAAGCTTTATTTCTGCCAACTATATTCCAGCCATACTACTATACACATTGGCATATGCAGTTTTAACGGCACTGTCTTTCCCAAGTGGGATTGTGATTACAGTGGCTGGTGGTTTGTTATTTGGCTGGTTCGTTGGAACCTTTGCAACAGTAACTGGCGCTACTATTGGCGCAACCATTTTATTCCTTGCAGCCAAAACATCTTTGGGTGAGCATTTAAAATCAAAAGCAGGTCCATTTCTGGAAAAATTGCAAAAAGGCTTTGAGGAAAATGCATTAAGTTACATGTTCTTCCTACGCCTAGTCCCTGCCTTCCCATTCTGGTTGGTAAACTTAGCACCAGCACTATTGGGTGTTAAGTTAAGCACATATTTCATTGCAACTTTCTTCGGCATCATTCCAGGAACCCTTGCCTTTTCTTATGTTGGTCAAGGTCTTGAAAGTGTCATCGTTGCTCAAAAGGAATCATATGAAGCTTGTTTAGCGGGAGCAAATGCTGCCACTTGTAAATTCGAGTTAGATACATCGTCACTGGTGACAACGGATTTACTCATTGCCTTTGCATTGTTGGCAGCCGTATCACTTCTGCCAGTAGCAATCAAAAAATTCCGCAAGCAGTAAAAGGTAAAAAATCGAGTGGTGTTACGGTCAAAAAAGTAAATTGACCGTAACACCAAGAACAAAAAGTAGGCTGCAGTGCGGTTGCGAGTGGGCAACTGAAGCGCAGATAAAAAGGCCGTCGGGGTAGTGCGGTTGCTTAGTGGGCAACAAAAGCACAAATAAAAATACCCCGCCCTGTCGGAGGGAAGACCGCGCAGTGGTCATCTCCCGTGAGACAAAAAAAGAGGAAATAAGAAATGTCAAACGTACTAACACCAGATTTATGTGTCATCGGAGCCGGCTCGGGTGGGCTTTCTGTTGCAGCAGCGGCAGCCCAGCTTGGTGTAGAAGTTGTGCTGATAGAAAAACATAAAATGGGTGGAGACTGCCTAAATACGGGCTGTGTCCCATCAAAAGCACTATTAGCGGCTGGTAAAAGAGCTCACCAAATGCGCTCACAAAACAAGTTTGGCATCACCCCACACGAGCCAACAATCGATTTTGCTGCTGTGAACAAACATGTCCATGAAGTCATTGCAGCAATTGAGCCAAACGACTCAGTTGAGCGGTTTGAAGGTTTGGGTGTGAATGTCATACAAGCAGCGGCTTCTTTTAAAAATAGCAACACAGTCGTAGCAGGTGACTATGAAGTCAAAGCCCGTCGCACTATCATTGCAACCGGCTCGCAACCAGCGGTTCCTCCTATTGAGGGATTAGAAAATGTTAACTTCTTCACCAATGAAACCATTTTCGATAATGATCAAGCCATTCCTCATCTCATCGTCATCGGCGGTGGCCCCATCGGCATGGAAATGGCTCAGGCTCATCATCGCTTAGGCTCGAAGGTAACTGTGATTGAAGCCATGAAAGCTCTCGGCAAAGATGATCCAGAACTCACATCAGTTGTGCTGGAACGTTTAAGAGATGAAGGCATCGAAATCTTAGAAGAAACAGCTGTTGAAGCGGTAAGTCAAGACATTCAAGGCATAACCGTTAAGGTTGCAAGAGGACCCGAGCAAGGCGAGATCAAAGGAACACATCTTTTAATCGCCACAGGAAGACGACCAAATGTTGAAGGTCTAGGCTTGGAAAATGCAGGCATCCTTTTCGATCGCCGCGGCATCAAAGTAAACAAAGGCCTTGTCACAACCAATAAAAAAGTATTCGCAATTGGTGACATCACTGGCGGTCTGCAATTTACCCATATGGCAAATTATCACGCAGGTATCGTCATCCGCCGGGCTTTATTCCGTATGTCAGCAAAAGTAGACACAACCAAAATTCCATGGGTCACTTACACAGACCCAGAATTAGCTCACATCGGCCTTACAGAAGAAGAAGCTACAAAAAAGCATGGCAAAGTTCATGTGCTGCGTTGGCCCTATGCTGAAAATGACCGTGCCCAAGCAGAGCGAAAAACAGACGGCTTGGTGAAACTTGTCACCACCCGCAAAGGTAAAATTCTCGGCGTCTCTATCGTTGGTGAAAATGCAGGCGAGCTCATTCAAATGTGGTCATTGGCCATGTCTTCAAATTTGAATATCAAAGCTTTCACAGGCTTTGTCTCACCTTACCCAACCTTAAGCGAAATTAATAAGCGTGTGGCATACACTTACTTCCAGCCAAAGCTAATGAGCCCAATGTTGAGACGGGTGATAAAATTCTTAGCCAAATTTGGCTGATGGAATGCAGAGGCTTAAAACACAAAAAAGGAATACCAGCGCGGGCGGGAACGTGCTGGTATTTAAACCTCATTTCCATTAACCAACGAGATGTTAAGTAAGAAATGAGAAATTAGTACTATGTTATGGGCTCTTGCAATCAATTTTTATATGATTAAATATGAGCTTAACCTAATTTGCCCGTGAGGGGCGGGAAGATGAAACGTGAGGGTTTTACAAAAAAAACAAAGAGTAGCCACTGGCTTTAGTCTTTCAGCAAAATTGCTGCTATTAACAGCGCTCTTTGTAATGTTGGCTGAGATTTTAATCTTTTTGCCATCCATTGGTAATTTCCGTAAAAATTGGATCGACGAGCGCATGAGCGCCGCTCAAATCGCAGCGCTCGCCGTTGAAGCTGCGCCAGATAATCAAGTACCTGAAAAACTGCGCTGGGAGCTTTTGAATAACGCGCAAGTTTATGCCGTTGCCCTTAAAAAAGGCAATCGCCGCCAGCTTATCCTGCAATCTCCTATGCCACGTGCCATCATGGCGCATTTCGATTTGCGCAACCAAAATTTCTTGTCTCTCATTCGCGATGCCATTGCTGTTTATTTTCAACCAGATAATTTACTCATCCGCGTTGTCGATAAACCTGAAATGTCCGAAGTCCAGTTTTTAGAAGTGCTCATGGAGCAAGGACCTCTCAAGAAAGATATGATCAGCTTCGCCCTTAATATATTGGGGCTCTCCATCATCATTTCTATTTTCACAGCCGCTCTTGTTTACTTAGCGCTGAACCGCTTACTTGTTGCGCCTATCGGTCAGTTAACTGAGAACATGATGCACTTCAGCGAGAACCCCGAAGACCCCGACAGGCGGGTCGTCCCAACAGGGCGAACAGATGAAATCGGCACAGTAGAAAAAGAGTTACTAGCTCTTCAAACGGACCTCGCTGCCAACTTAAAACAAAAAACACGCCTTGCTAATCTTGGCGGCGCGGTTAGTAAAATCAATCATGATTTGCGCAATATGCTAGGAACGGCACAGTTGGTGTCAGACCGTTTAACAGGGGTAGATGACCCAACAGTTCAAAGGGTGACACCACGCCTTGTTCGCTCTATTGACCGTGCGATTAAGCTCTGCTCAGAGACATTACAATATGGCAAAATCGAAGATGAAAAAAGCCTCAGCAGATCTAATTTTAAATTAAGAGATTTGTTTGAAGAAGTCTTTGAAGAGCTTGGCTTGCCAAAAGCCAGCGTTAATATCAAAATTGATATGGACAAGAACATGGAAGTCTATGGAGATTATGAGCAGCTATACCGGGTCTTTAGTAATCTGATTAGAAATAGCGTTCAGGTTTTGGATGCAAAAGAAGATTGTTCTTCACCCGATACAGTGAGTATCGAATTCAAAAAAGATGAGAAATTAAACATTATCGATATAAAAGATACCGGACCAGGTGTTCCTGAAAAAGCGCAAGAATTTATGTTCCAACCCTTTAAAGGCAGCATGAGAAAGGGCGGCACAGGTCTAGGGCTTGCCATCTCAGCAGAAATCATCCGCGCCCACAACGGCTCAATCACCTATAAAAACAGCCAAACTGGCGCCCATTTCCAAATCCACCTGCCAGAAAATGGAAATGGCGGAAATGGCTCTCATACATGAAGAAGGGTTGTTAAATGGTGCTAAGCTGGTCTTTTTAATAAAAATAATAAAAACAGAAATTTTCTTCAAGAAGCCTCTTGCAATTGCTGAATGAAGCAGCTAGTAATACCGCCTGACCTGAAGGCATTTCAAAATAAAGTTCTGATAAATTTGCTATTTATAAAGACTTTACCGTTAAACCCTTCAAACATATTGATCAGTGCCAACTCATGGCATCTCGATTAGGCGCCGGTAGCTCAGCTGGATAGAGTACCTGACTACGAATCAGGGGGTCGGGAGTTCGAATCTTCCCCGGCGCGCCAAACCTCTCAAGTAAAAATTAAATTATTGAAATATATAGATTTATAGGTTTGTCATTTTTAGCAAAGTGACCCATTTAGTGACCCAATTTAGCAATTATGCTTTCAAAAGAATTCATTGAACTGGAAATCTGCTAAGCCAAAGTCTGTGTTAGGAGAAGGTCATGATTGAGAGCAGGGTCAGATTTTGCCGTTTAAGGGAAGCTAAAGTTAGCATAGTCACTCTGTCACGCTGGCGAGAACCAAGCCTCTTTCTATCCAGAGGCGCACACGCAACCCTTGTAAAGAATGCTCAAGGGGTACCTCGCCCTTGTCAACATTGGGTAGAAACGAAAATTTCTTAGGGTGATAAGAGGTTTCGTAAAGAGTGGAAGATTTACCATTGCCGGTATCATAACGAAGTTGCACAGCAAGCGCCCGTTTGATGCTGCAATAACGTCCCCCCAATAAACGTCCGTTCATCCCATTAAAAACTTTTGAAACAATCGGGTTAAATTGCAGTTCGCTCAAATGTCGTTTAATGGTCGTCATGTCAGACGATTTGATTTCAAGAGGTTTTAATAAAATGTGATTTGAAACAACCTCATGTGAAATATCTTCAGCTAAATCTGTCGGCTGGGCAAAAAGAATAAAGGTGAGAAAAAACACGATACACGCAACCATACCATTCAAGTAAAATGAAGACGCAGACGGAAAGCGAAAGTTACGTACGACTTTATGTCCAGGCGGAGTTTCCTGCAATTGATTGTTCGCTTGCAAGCTTTTCAAAGCTGCAAGCTGGTCATCAGATAAACGAGCGCTATCAAGAGAATCGCGTAGATGTTGATTTATTGATTTTTTGTCCATAGCGAAATCACTTTCCATCAAACAACCTTCTTACCTTCATGTGAAAGCTCTAATTGCGTTCTAAGGCGCGCTTTCAAACGATGAATTTTAGAGAGTAAGGTTCCTTTCTTCATGCCAAGGTCGTCTGCAATTTCCTGCACAGTATATCCCTCAATGGCAAAGAGATAAAGCAGCTCCCTTTCATCAACATCCATCAAGGCCCAGCATGATTGAAATTCTTGTTTGGTTATGAGGAGTTCTTCAAGAGAATGCTCCTCAGTAATTAAAATTGGTTCTAACTCACACTCATCATAATCAAGATGATGAAACTTCTGTTCATGCCGCAAACGATCGATGAATAAATTTTTAATCGATCGCCTAACATATGCAGCCGGGTTCATAATATTTTGCGCATCACAAGAAGCTTTTTGAGCGCGAATAAAATTCTCAATCGATTGCTGCAACAATTCGAACGCATCATCTTCATTACCAGCCAAAGCAACGCCATATTTAAACAAATTTTGATAATCAGCATCACTTAGCATAAAGTCAGGGCTCGCAATCATTAGGGCTTACTCATCCCCTAAATTATAAGACAAAATCACTTACAATCCCTTTAGAAATATAATCTCCAAAAGGAGGGGGATGCATCTCCCCTTCTACGTTTTGAGCAAAATTTTCACAAAGATCAATAAAGCAACATTCATCTTGAATGGCACTGAGAACGGCAAAATTATACTCATCAACTTGGTCAACAAATAATTCAAAATTTTCTTTAGAAGAACCGCGATGGATGACATAATAGTAATCCCCAGACGTTACTTCAAAAGAGTGGTCATTGATTATATTCTCTTCATCTTTGTGAAAGGTGTAAATATCTTTCACATTATAGTGAGAGTGTAAAAGCCGAACATCAGGCCCAAGCTTTAAATTTAGTGCACCTCTTTGTTCATCTGTAAGAGTGCCAAATTTATTGACATCAAACGCATGTTTTTTTGGTGCGAAAAACGCTTCGTTAAGAGCCCACTCTAAAGCGCTTAAATCACATAAAAATTTAAGGGATGATAATTCTGCTCTGCTTTCGACCAGCTCAACCATAAATCCAGGAAAGTCAGATCCATATGCATTTAGATCATTATGAAACAAAGGATAAAGTTGGCAAAAGGAAGTTGCGCATTGGTCAAAATAATCTTCTCCCAATACATGCTGGCAAGTTTCAAATGTCTCCTTTATTGCATTGACCAAAGCACTCATCGATGTTTGGCGGTAAACATTAACCCCAATTGATTGGCCGATCGGTGTTTCTTTTAAAATTTTAGAAAGCTCACCTGTCTCACCTTGCATTAACGCGTCAAATGCTTCTTCCGCGTCGTTGAGTGATATCGAGCTTAATTGTTTATCATCCATACTTCATCTCATTAGCGGTCGAGTAATCAGTGGCCGGATGCGTGATCTGGGCTGCATTTAAAAATTCTTGCGCGGTCTGTTGCTCTCCAAGAAGAACATCAAAAGAAGGAATATCATTATCCCACTCTATAAGAGAGGCGACCGGCCCGGTTCGATCAATGGTCTGTTGGTAAATGTCCCATACCTCAGGGCAAACTTTATTATTATGCGCATCTATTAAATAATCTTCAGCGTCCTCATGTCCGCCAAGGTGTACTTCTTGAACAGCTTCAAGGGGTAAATGTTCAAGAGCGCTTTTGGCATCACGTCCAAGGTTCACTTGATTAACATACATATTGTTCACATCAAGCAATAGGCCACACCCGGTTCGTTTCACAAGGTCAGTGATAAATTCTTCTTCACTAAAGTCATTATTGGGGAAATCAATATAAGCCGAAACATTTTCGATTAACATCTGTCTGTTTAAAAACGACTGAACAAAATCAATTTTTTCCGAGATGTGATCAAGTGTTTTGCTTGTAAAAGGAAACGGCAATAGATCAGGAATAAATTGAGATGTGGTTCTCGAAAAACTCAAATGTTCCGAATAGACAAGTGCATCAGATTTATCGAGTAGCACTTTAACACGCTGCAAGTACTCTTCATCGATTGGGGAGGAGGAAGCAATAGACAGCCCAACCCCGTGAAACGTAACAGGAAATACCTTGATAAGTTGCTCTAATCTGTCGGCAACTATGCCATCTTCACAGAGCCAATTATCAAGAAGGAGTTCAATCCAAGGCACTTCATCTCTTCGCTTCATAATATCCGCGAAATGTGGCATACGGAAACCAAGTCCCGCAGATTTAATAGCGTTAAGAGATGATGGAACCATGAGCTTGAACTCCTTCTTTTTAAGAGAGCTTACGATTTAGCTGGTTTTTCGCCAACAACAGCACCACCAGTGATTTTCTCACATGTGCCTTTTGGTAGATAAACCCACTCAGTTTTCAAGTTATCAGCTTTCGCTTGACCAGCACATGTATGGCTGCCGTCTTTAGCACCGCAGTCATTTTTACCAGCTTTAGAAACACCAGCACACTTTTCCCACGCTGTTGGGTTATCAGGCACAGCTGAAGCCGTTGTCGCGCCAAAGCCAGCCGTAGCCATAATACCAGCAGCAGCAAGTGTAGATAGTTTCGTAGTTTTTTTCATAACGCTCTCCATAAGCTTAAGGATAATTTATAAAAATTGACGGGCTTCTTATGACCAAGAGTTTTAATACTAAAACCAAGGCAAAACGACCCCGTCATACCAATAACGATCTAAAGAACAGTTTGATTGCATGAAAAAACAAAAGAAGAGAAGATTCTAGTTAAAATAATAAAAGATATAAAGCCTTATAGTTAATTGGGCTCTTTGTAAGAAACTCGCTTCAAACTCCTTAACATCGAAAATCTCAAAAAGAATTCAAAGCGAGTATTAATATCAAAATGTGAAATAAAAACAGTTTTATTTAAACATCCGCCAACCAGAGATCATTGTCGAAATCATAGATTGACGTGAAACAAGTTCTTCACGAAATGCTGCATATAAATGCAGAATGATAAAACAAATGATCACCCACATGCCAAGATGATGGTATGTATGAATGGCCATAGTGCCATCGAAAAACAGCAACATAAAATCTGTCACATTATAAAGCCAGTGCCCCATACCAAGTCCTTCAGCATAAAGCGCTAGCCCAGAAACAATCATGAAAATAGCAGGAAGCACAAACCCAAAAAACATAATGCATTGAGCAACTGGATTATGGCCAACAAATTGTGGTGCTTGGTTGTTGGCAAATAAATACCATTTGATCTGCTCAAGAAACCCGTGGCGCCACTCTTGAGAATGAACAGGCAACAAAAATAATTCTTTCGCATATTTATTGCCTGTGAACGCAAAAAAGATCCGACCTAAAAACAAGTAAACCATAATTTGCCCAGCCGCAAAATGTGCAAAGCGAATGTAGCCCATCAAATAATAATCGCTTGCTTCACCAGAGAGCGTCGGTGGTGGGCTGCCGATGAAATAACCACTGAAACAAAGCACAATAATGCAAAACATATTGAGCCAATGCCATGCGCGAATCGGGCTTTGATAAACATAAATTGCGATCTGAGCTTGTTGCTCGTCTTTGGAAGAACTTGAAAAAACATCAAGTGATTTGGCGGTGGAAGGTGTCGAAGGGGTTTGTGTTGTATCGGTCATATCGGCTCTCTTGTAAAGAAACATTACAACGCAAGTACAAGGTGAAAAGTAAGGTTCCAAAAAATGAAGATTTATTATGGTTGGAACAAAATAAGTTCAATAAAAACAATAAATTAAACGAGACGTTTACCATAGCTTTACCGTTTTTTGGCCTATAGTACAAGCTAAGAATTCTATACGGATTATTTGCCGTCAGATGAAATGCAGATGGCCCCTTTTGAATGGAAGGAAAATAAAATGGATTTAAATATATTACGCAGACGTTTCGTCTTATTCCTCACCGTGATGATGTGGGCGCCATTGATGTTAGCCTCAATCGCCTACATATCATCAGACAAGATGACAAGTGTCTTCCCCCTAATTTGGGCAGACTTTAACACCTCGGCATTTCCGTTGCTCTTTGCCATTGGCCTGACAATTTACTCGACCTATCTTTTAAGGTCAGAGGCAATGGAATTAAAAACCAGATATATAACAAGTGCTGCACTAGCAATAAATATGATTGCCCTGATTGTGATGCTAAGGGGCAATCCGCTGCAAATCGAGGCGCAATTCGGTTTAATCGCAGTAATCGCAATTCTCTCTGGCTGGTGCGATAAGAAAGCAATAACGATTGCAGCAGTTATCGCTATGGGCTTTACAGTAAGCGCAGCTGTGCTTGATCCTGCAGCTGCTTTTCTCGGGGAAGTTAGTATTGTGCTAACTATGATCCATCTCGTAACCATTTTTATAACACAAGAAGGTGTAAACTGGATTGTTGGAAATATGGAAACGGCAGCTAGCCGTGTTGGTGAAGCTCTTGATGAAGCAAATAAAGCAACAGCAAAAGCTGAAGGCATGGCAGAAGAACAAAAAAATTCAGCTGTTCGGCACGAAGAAGAGCGCCGTGAACGTTTAAAAGAGATTGCAGAGAGTTTCCGCTCTCGTATGGACGGATTTATTAAAGCCGTAGGCGAAGGCGCTGGGCAAATGACAGGATCTGCCATTGAGCTAACAGATATTGCCAAACAAACAGCAGAACTTGCAGGCACGGCTAGCTCAGCCTCTCAATCAGCAGATAATAATGTGAGATCTCTCGCAGGCGCTGCAGAACAATTAGCAAGCTCGGTTTCTGAAATTTCAAATCAAGTCGTGGACACATCCTCAGCAGTTAGAAAAGCAACAGACCAGGCTCGTCAAAGCTCCACCAGAGTGAGAGCATTAACAGAAGCAGCTGACAGCATCGGAACAGTGGTCAATTTAATTGAAGAAATTGCAGAGCAAACAAACCTACTAGCGTTAAACGCAACGATAGAATCAGCAAGAGCTGGCGAATCAGGCAAAGGGTTTGCAGTTGTGGCAGCAGAGGTGAAATCACTTGCGGAGCAAACAAGCCAAGCAACGAGTGAAATCGCAAAACATATTCAAGAAATTCAAGTGGCATCAAAAGACACCGCTTCAGAAATTAACGACATCGCACAAACCATGACACAAGTCGATGCACTTTCAAGCTCTATTTCAGATGCCATGAATGAGCAAGGTGCTGTGACGAATGAGATCTCTTCGAATGTGCAAGACACAGCCTCTCATTCAGCTGAATTAGCCAATGCAGTCTCAGGTGTTGATCACTCGGCAGATAAGACAAGTCTTTCAGCAGAATCAGTTCATCAAGCGTCAACAAAGTTAGAACAAGATGCTGATAGACTAAAACAAGAAATCGATAATTTCTTAAATGAGATCGCCGCTTAAAGGCAGTTTAAAAAATAAATATAAAATAAAAGCCTTTCAGAATTCTGGAAGGCTTTTTATTCAAGATGAAGTTGACCAGCCTCAAGCCGATATGTTTTTTCAGTTAAATCGGATAAAAATTCACGGTCGTGAGAAATGATCACTTTTGAAATGTTGAGTGATTTAAGAATATCCGTAAGCCTCTTGTATGCCTCATCATCTAGATTGTTTGTTGGCTCATCAAGGAGTAAAACTTTGGGGTTCATTGCAAGAATACTCGCAAGAGCGACAAGTTTTTTCTCACCGCCAGAAAGATGATGTGTAATTCGCTTCTCAAAACCAGAAAGGCCAAGTTCGTTAAGTGTCTTGCTTGTAATCTCTCTCGCCTCTTTGTGCGACATACCAAGGTTTAATGGACCAAAACTCACATCCTCCTCAACTGTCGGGCAAAACAGTTGATCATCTGAATTTTGAAAGAGATACCCAACTTGTGAACGCACAGGCACAAAATCTTTCTCGTTTCTACAAACCTGCCCAAATGCAAACACGTCTCCAGCTTGCGGGAGTAGTAAGCCCATCATCAAATGAAAGAGACTTGTTTTGCCAGCACCATTGCCTCCTATAACCCCAATCTGGTCATTCGGCAGAACTTCAAAATTGAGGCCTTGAAATAAAGGAGATTGCTTTGACCGACGAAAAGATATGCTTCTTAAAGTGAAATAAGCATCAACCATATCAAATTCCCCCCTTTAAGAAAGAACCATCAAGTAAGAAGCCAATGCTTAAAAAAACAATCAAGAATGCGATGAAGGTTGAAACGAGCGCTGTATCTTTCATGCTATAATGAAAGTGATGAAGAAGAGGAAACGTGCCTGTAAATCCTCGGCATTTCATGGCGATTAAAATTTGCTCTGCTCTCTCAATTGAACGAACAAAGAGCATACCAATGAGATGACCAATACTTTTCCAACAATGCCAACTTGTCGAATAACGAAACCCGCGGCATTTCATGGCCCGAAGCATGCGTTGAAGTTCAAGCTTTAAAACATCGATATAGCGCACCATAAAAAGAAGAATTTGCACAAAAGAAGATGGGACGTTTAAATGAGCAAGGGCATGTGCAAATTCCGCCAGTCCCATTCGCCCCATTAAAGCAGTGAAGCATAAAAAGATACTGTTCGCTTTCAAAAGAATGGCAATCGCCAACCAAAGCCCATCCCAATAAAAAGGAAAACCTAAAAAGAGAATAAAAGAGCCACTAGCAAATGTAAAAGGCAGTGACAAAAGGGCAAGCACCATAAACCCATCAATGAGTAACATCTTTTTCATCGTGGAAACAAAAGGCACTTTAAACAAAGCTGCTAAACATACAGAAAAGGCAAACAAACAAAATAAAAACTGAAGAGATGAAAAGCTGATAACCAAAATAGCAAAACAAAGCGAGAGCAAAATAAGTGTACGTGGGTCAAAAGAGGTTTCTGAAAGAGAGAAAGACATCAAGCCTCTCCATTGGTGGTAGCGGTTCGTTTTGCAAGAACAAACATCCAAATGCCAAAACCACCAAATAAAAGCCCAAGCCCAGCTAAAATTTCAAGCAACCAAATTTTATGATGCAATTTAGAAACTTGCTCTTTCAAAGGTGTGAGCTCTAAAGAGATGATATGCCGCAACTCTTCAGCTTTTAAGGCGGCACCAACAGAAGTCTCTTTTTTCACCCCATCAATAGTGCGCAATTCTTTTGCTTCAAACCGAGCTGTTTTTTGATTTGATATTTTCGGGGTGATGATGCGTTCAATCAAATGGCCATCAATGGATTGGCACTGCACCTTAAACGGTTTCGCATTTTTTAAAACCCAGTTAAAACGACCATTTTTGTCTGTGCGAACAATATCAAGAAGGTCATCCTCTAGAGAAAAGATTTTCACTTGACCACCTGTGAGCGGTACTTGTGCAGAAAAATAAACCCGCCCTCTAAGCTGAAAACGCGGTGCTTTGAAAGCCGGTGTGTTTGGGTGAGGAGAAAGTGCTTCAATGGTAACAAACATCTGCAACTTATGCGCTTGAGCAGGCAGAACAGAAAAAAACAGGGGCACACTCAGGATCGAAAGAAATGAAATGAGTGCACTTAAAATTCTCATGAAGATAACTCCGAGGATGTGCGGAGTGAACGCGTTTGATGAAAAGAGTTCACTTCAAATATCTCACCTTTAAGGCTTGTTAAAAATTGCACAATTACCCCAACAACAAGCCCTTCAATAAAGGCCAGCGGAAGATTTGCTAAAATCATAAATTTCGCTATCGCGAAAAATTCCTGCCCAGAGAGCGCAAGGCTGAGCGCCACCATGAGAAGTGAACCAAATACGGCAAAACTCCCCGCGCAAAAACCAATTATAAAAATACGCGTTTTAGAACTGAGTGCGAAAAATTTAAGAAATTGGCTAGCATCTAACCCAGATTTTTCTTTGAAAAGTTCATTTCGCAAAAGGGGCATGAAAATTAAAAAAGCAACAAAACCTGGGAGCGACATATTCAAAAGATTAAGCCCAAGAACTGTAATGCCGCCAAAGCCAAAAATAAAAGTTTGCATCATAAGGCTAGCCAGAAGTGCGGGAAAGATAGCTGGCCCCAAAACCAATCCTAGCAAACCAGTGAGCATCAAGTGCGCGGATGTCGGGCCGATTGGCAAACGAATAACACTCGCGACAAAAAAAGCTGCGGCCAGCAGGGCAATTTTAGGAATATCTTCAGGTGCAACACGTTTTAAACCATAGCCAACTGCGCCAACCGCGATAATAGTTGCCCCTGCCAAAAGAGGAGATGTAACAATACCATCCATAATATGCATAAAATCAGTCCTCTCTTTTTTTCAAAACCATATCTCTTGCAAACACCCAAATTAAACCAGCTTCTTCAACTGTAGAAAGTTCACCGTCAGGGTTGGGCAGTTTAAAAGGCGCATCCGTCAGCGCCGCAAATCCCCACCAGCCAGCTCTCAGAAGAGGAAATGAAAACACGCCTTGTGCATCTGTCTTAATCTCTTGAGTGGAATAAGGCGAAAAAGGAATTTGAACTTGCCCCTTGTCATTGCGATATTCAACTTCAACTGTAGCAAAAGCAACGGGAGTACCATTTCTTAAAACGCGCCCCCTAAAAAGAGAGTTGGTCCATAAACCATAAGGCCGTGTGAGAGGCGCAATTTCAACAGGCAAGCCAACCAACTTGTCCCAACCATCACCACCATGAAACCCATCAACAACCACTTTCGTGTGATGTACAATCATCTTTTTCTCACTGGCTTCCCAATAAGGTTGAGGGCTCACATAAAAAATATGATCCCCAGGTTCTTTAAGCTGATAAGGAGCACTCCATGTTGTTTTCCCACCCTGTTTGTTAGGAATTAAGCTCGTTAAAAGGTTATGCGTCTTGCCATTGATTAAAACCCCAAAGCGGGCAGGCTTCACCATTTCCATCAATGGGCCATTATCCATCGGGTGCGTAAATCGCAAAGAAAGTGAAAATTGTTGGTCTTTTGAAGTACTTACATTCTCTTGAGCGACAATATCATTTGTAGGAATGAGCTCTTGAA
>JAEPQF010000080.1:10995-15091 GCA_017640685.1 Hyphomicrobiales bacterium | reverse complement strand
GTGCCCGTGTAGGAACAGGAACGAAGCCTGACGGTGGTAGTGTTGATTTAGACCTTTGGGATATTCCTCCACGAGATGATGATGTGAATACTAAGTGGGCTCCTTTCTTATATCCGGTTCATGTTTTGAATGGTTTTACAAATGTGAGTTATTGGACTGTTAAAAACAGACTAAGAAGAAACCGGACGTGTCCTTCACAACCGATCTTACCTTTAACTAATGACAAAACAACAATTAAGAATAAAATCAATAATATGGTTGCAAATGGATTTACATCTATTCCTGTTGGATTGATGTGGGGATGGCGTGTTTTGTCTAGTGCTGAGCCTTACACTGAAGGTGATGCTGAAAATAACACTCAAAACAGAAAAGTGATTGTATTACTTACTGATGGTCAGAATCATCATGGTTATCATTACAATGGTATATATTCAGCCTATGGATTGCCTAATTATGGTCATTTAGGAAGTGGATGGCTTGGTAATCAACTAGATGACAAGCTGAAAAAGATTTGTAGCAATGTTAAATCGCAAAACATATTAATTTATTCTATTACTTTTAAGTTGAATGATAGTAACACTAAGAAATTAATGCGTGACTGTGCGACAAGAGAAGATATGTATTTTAACTCTCCTGATGGATCATCGTTACAAGATGCGTTTAATCAGATTGCAACAGGTTTGCAAAAATTGAGATTGAAGCAGTAGAAACATTTTTCATAATGCTTTTAAAACAAAAAGGGTAAGCAATCTAAAAATTGCTTACCCTTTTTGTTTGTTCTTGAAAAATTATTTTTGTTGGCTGATCGCATTATCAATTGTTTGTTGTTTTGCTTGGAGGTTCGTTGTTAAAGATTTTAAGTGATTTGGATCATCACCCAAAGTTGGTGTTGGTTGGCAATTTGGATTGCATGTATAACTTAAACGAGCGCCACCTCTTTGAATGCGCACAACATTTCGATTGTCATCATCTACGTGCACCCATTTATTGAAAATTGTGTCACCATCTTTATTTAACAAAATAATATTGGTTCGCCCGTATGATTTTCCAGTAATAATAAAAGTAGAATTATTTTGGATGGTAATATCTGCAATCGCAGGATTTCCAATTAATGCATCTGATATTTTTTCTTCTAATTTGACCAATGTAATCTGATTAAGAGTGATCTTCATCGATGAAATAGATGTTGAGTGCGTGATGATATTTTGGTCATTTTTATCTTCGGCTTTAGCTTCATTTATTATGAATGAAGCTGAGGCATTCAAGAAGAGTGTTAGAAGTGCACAATGAAAAATTTGTTTTTTCACTGTGATTTTTTGAGCTGATAATTTCGCAAACATCACACAATAACCTTTTTACAAATCAGAATTGCTGTTTATTAAACGCGCAAAAGGTGAATGATTTACTTATTTTTGTATTAAAAAGCTATTTTTAGTTTTTTAATTTCCTACTCCCTGTTTTCTCCTCCTGATTGTTGCGGATGAATTGTAGTTTTTGAGCTTTTATAGCTTATCAGATCTTACGAATTTTACCTTTTTTCGAAAATATTAGGAGTGAGTATAATCTTATAATAGTATACTTTTTTGTATTTAATCTGTTTTTTTAATGTTTGTTATTGCGATCTTCACTGGCTATTTCTCTTTTGTTTTTCATTTTTACTTTGCTTGTATTTTTTTGAAACAGTTTTAAACTTCGTGTTTATGTATAATATTTTGTAAACATTTGATTTTTATTGTATTTTTTCTTCAAGTTTACTTTTTCTTTATAGATTTTAGCTATATTCAAATCTGTTCAGAGGCGCTGATCTTAATTAGATGGATGAGCGCTATTTATATATAAAAATACTCAGGGAGTTACGTAATGAAAAATCTAATGGTTCGTTTTATGAATGATGAGTCTGGTGCAACTGCTATTGAATATGGCTTGATTGCTGCTGGTATCTCAGTTGTAATTATTTCGGCAGTTGAAGGTCTTGGTGATACACTAGACAGTACTTTTGTTAATATTGATGGTAAAATCCAAGCGGCACAAGCAGAGTAATCCAGTGCTGAGATAAGCAGAAGTTAACTTTTAAAATATTTAAGTTCTGTTTTTTTGAATAAAATTGCACCTGCTAGTTTCGCTAGTGGGTGCTTTTTTACGGATATTAAATTTAGAGAAAAGTAAATCTTTATAAAGTTTAAATTCTCTTTTGGTATGGTTGTGTCATTAGACATAGAAACAAGGTGTAAAAATGTTGTATGAGTATTGTGTATTATTAATATTCCCTTTTGCATTGATCTATGCAGGCATATCAGATGCGATGTCTTTTACGATATCTAATAAAATTTCTTTAGTGTTAATCGCTGGATTTATTTTGCTTGTACCTTTTTCAGGGCTGACTTTAGCTGAAATTGGATCACATGTTTTTGTTGGTTTTTTAATGCTGATCGTTGGTTTCATTCTATTTGCTCGAGGGTGTTTTGGTGGTGGTGATGCAAAACTCATTGCAGCTACGTCTTTATGGTTAGGCCCGGAATATACTGGAATGTTTCTTTTATTTGCTGCTTTTTATGGTGGAATTCTTTCCCTTGTGATTATGAAAATTTATAGCACTCCATTGCCAACCTTTCTTTCTAATCAAAAATGGCTTGTGAATTATCAAACAGGAGCGGCCGCTATTCCTTATGGAATTGCAATTGGTTTATCTGGCTTGAGTGTTTATCCTTATTCACATTGGCTTGGTCTTATTTAGTTTATTTGAATTGATAGCTTTTATCGAAGCGCTTCATTTTTGGAGCGCTTTTTTTATTTTAAATTTTCATTGATTTTTAGATCATTACAAATTTGTGATCAGTTTTTGGATGTTAATTTTCAAAAAATGACACTTATTAACCTCCTATTGACCATTCTCCCCTTAAGTTTAGTTAAGTTTAGTATTTAGGGCTTAAGGACCTTTGTAGTTATGAATAAATCTCGCGTAATCGTTTTAGGAATAGCATTTGTTGCAGCAATAGGGGCAGCGTTGCTTGCTAAGAATATTGTTGCGCAACCTAAAACTAAGAAGGTTGTTCAAAAAGAATTTATGAATACGACCCATGTTTTGGTTGCAGCTAAACCAATTAAACTGGGTGACCTGGTTTCCTCTGGACATTTTAAATGGCAGAGATGGCCCAAAGATGCTTTGACCTCAAAATTAATTGATCAAGCTTCAAATATGAATGCGAAAGCTGATTACGATAAAGCGATCGCTCGTTCAGAATTTGTCGTTGGAGAAGCGATCAACCCAAGAAAACTTATTAAAAAAGGGACCGGTGGTGTAATGGCGGCTCTTTTAACAAGTGGTATGAGAGCCGTTTCTACAAAAATTAAAGAAGAAACAGCTGCTGGTGGTTTTATCATGCCAGACGATCATGTCGATGTGATTTTGTCTCGCCAAATACAGGGTGAAGGGCGTGGCAGTAAATATGTCTCTAATACTGTTCTTTCAAATGTGCGTGTTTTAGCCATTGGGCAAACTCTTGATCAACCTAAGGGAAAACAAACAGCTACTGGTCGCACAGCTACGCTTGAATTAACCCCGGGCCAAGCCGAAATTTTAATGCTGGCGAATAAAATGGGGGATGTTTCTTTATCGCTTCGTAGTCTCTCTAAAAGAGATGCCAATGGGGATGGCACTATTACGAATTTGCGCGGTGATAATCGTGGGACAGTGAGAATGTTTAAGTTTGGGCAAAAGGTTCAAGCTTTTGGAATGTGAATTTAAAGACCACTAATTTGGGGGAAATGAATTAGTGGTTCGTAATTTAGTTTTGATTTAAAAGGTGGTGTTAGTGATGGGGTTATTAAAATTAAAACAAACCGCTTTAAGCAAATTGTCATTTGCTTTTTTTGCGTTTGCCGTCGGGCTATTTGTTCATTCGTCAGCAGGTATGGCCGAAGGTGGTTTTGAAAGTTTTCGCAATGAACACCGCTCATTACTCAAAGTTGAACGGGTTGCCAGAGGTGGTGAAACGCGTCACGTAAAAATTGGTTTAAATAAATCACTTGTTGTGGAATTGCCAAGAGATGTTCGTGATGTTCTTGTTTCTAACCCTGAATTTATTGATGCGGTTTT
>JAEPQF010000080.1:0-10985 GCA_017640685.1 Hyphomicrobiales bacterium | reverse complement strand
ACGTCGCGCTTATTTGATCGGGAAAAAGGTTGGCGAGGGGAATGCCTTTTTCTTTGACAAAGACGGCAATAGAATTTTGACAGTTGAGATTTCCATTTCACGAGATATGTCAGCTCTTTCCGGTATGTTTAAAAGGATTTTGCGTGATAGTAAAATTAAGGTTGATATGGTCAACGAACATATCGTTTTAACCGGATCTGTGCGTACACCGGCTGATGCTACAAAAGCGGCTGACATTGCAGCTCGTTTTGTAAAGTCTAAAGAAGAGGTGATTAATCTTCTTTCATCTAGCGGTAATGAGCAAGTGAATTTGCAGGTGAAGGTTGTTGAAATTAAACGCACTGTAGCAAAGCGATTGGGTGTGAATGTAGAAGCTTTCACATCTGGCAATGGAATTAGTTTTGCGAATTTGACAGACCTTGCGGTACCAAATAGTTCGACAGTGTTGGAATCTGGGGCTCGAATTTTAGGGCTTGCAGCTTTTCCTTCTTCTGACACTGGATTGAAGACGCAGTTTCAATATCAAAATGGTAATAGTGGTGTTGGTGCTGCCATTCGGGCTTTGGAAGAAAATGGTGTGCTTCGGACTTTAGCTGAACCAAACCTTACTTCTGTTTCTGGGGAAACAGCTAACTTCTTGGCTGGTGGTGAATTTCCTATTCCTGTTTCCAATGATGATGATGGCATTAAAATTGATTTTAAACCTTTCGGTGTTGCATTGGCATTTACCCCGGTTGTGATGGATGAAAGATTGATTAACTTGAAAATCGCCACAGAAGTAAGTGATATTTCTGAACGCGGTGCTATTACTTTGCAGTCAATAACAATTCCTGCCATTGAAGTTCGCCGAGCTTCGACAACTGTTGAGCTTGGTTCTGGTGGGTCTATTGTAATTGCAGGTTTGATCTCGGATGCGACTAAACACAATATTAAAGATGTGCCGGGATTAAAACGCTTACCTGTTTTGGGGTCACTTTTTAGAAGCCGTGAATTTTTACGGGATGAGAGTGAGTTAGTAATTATTGTTACACCTTATATTGTTCACAGTACTTCACTGAATAAACTTACAAGACCAGATCAGGGACTTGGAACACCTTCGGATCGCAAAGCGTTTTTCAAAGGACATTTGAATAAATATGATCGCCATAAGCGTGCACCTGTTCGTCGGCAACGTAAGCCTGAAGTTGTCGAAACACAGTGGAGTTTAAAGGATGTGTTTAAAGCTGAACCTAAATATAGGAAACCTCGTCGTTCGTGGGGACGTAAGTCACGTCATGATGATGCGGGATTAGGTTTCATTGTTGAGTAAATGAAAGTTTGAAGAGGTTAGTAAAATGGTTTCTAAAATTAAGGATAAACGTTTGCTTCAAACTTGTAGAGCAGTTTTGCTTATAAGTGTTGTTGCCCTCTTTAATTCAGCTTGTCAGCATGGATTTGATAAACGGGTAAGAAAAGACCACTATGCTGGGTCTTTTTTTGGGGATCCAACTACAGACCATCCAATTAGGGTTGCTAAGGATAAACTTGCCATTTCTGTTCCTGTGCGCCGGCATGATGAGAAGCTAGCTCCAGCAAAATTAAATGAAGTTAGAACCTTTCTTCATTATTACCGTGAAGGTGGTGTTGGGGATATTAAAGTAACGCTTCCTTCGCACTCTCGTCATCAATATGCGGTGAGAAAAGTTCTTAAAGATATTCAGCGTCAAATGGAAAACTTATCTATTGGCCCTGAAATTGTTTCTGTAAAACGATATTCAGGCCGTGGTGACCGCCATCCAGTTATCCATTTGTCATATAAGCGTTATGTTGCTCACGGACCTGAATGTGGTCAGTGGAATGAAAATTTCAATGAAAGTGAAAATAATCGTAATTCACCTGATTGGGGTTGTGCACGACAAAGAAATTTAGCAGCGATGGTTGCAAACCCACGTGATTTACAAGGACCACGTGGTTGGAGCCCTCGGGACTCACGTAGAAGAGATGTCGTTTGGGATAAATACGTTAAAGGTGAAGTTTCGTCTGCTGCTCGCTCTAAAGATGAGCGGGTGGATACGAAGAGTGATAAATAATTTTTTTGCAGTGATTTTAGGAAGTTATAGAAATGAGTGATACAGCTTATTCTCAGGATGACAATATTGAAAAAGCTTCAGATGAGCTTTACGCTTCTGATACTGTTGACGCTAGCCGTAAAGCGCGTCCTGTTCCACGCATATCTATTCAAGCTTTTTGTGAGGATCAAAGTTTTGTTGATGCGATGCAAAATGCGAGTAATGACCGGCGTATGAATAAAGCTCATCTATCTATGCAGATGGGTGGTATTAGTGCGGCGTTGGAAACTTATCGAGATGGGCCTACTCCCAATTTGATAATTTTAGAAAGCAAGGCTGATCGGGAAAAATTATTAGCTCAATTAGATAAACTTGCTGAAGTTTGTGATGCTGGCACTAAAGTGATTATTATTGGGCATGTTAATGATGTGATTTTATACCGAGCTTTGGTGGAGCGTGGGGTAAGTGAATATCTTGTAGCGCCTGCGGAACCGTTGCAAATCATCAGCTCTATTTCGAATTTATATTCTGATCCTGATGCAGAACCACTTGGTCAAATTGTTGCTTTTGTTGGTGCAAAAGGTGGTGTTGGTTCAAGTGTTTTAAGTCATAACATTGCATGGGCTTTGTCAGAGGTTACAAGTACAGATGTTGTCATTTCAGATTTTGACTTACCTTTTGGAACAGCTGGTTTAGATTTTAATCAGGATCCTTCTCAAGGTATTGCCGAGGCTTTGTTCCAATCTGAGCGCCTTGATGATGTTATGTTAGATCGTCTTTTATCAAAATGTTCTGACAGGTTAAGCTTGTTTGCTTCAGCTGGTAATTTAGATCAGGAATATGATGTTGAACGCGAGCCATGTGATTTGGTTTTAGATGTTCTTCGCAAAAATATTCCTTACTCAGTTCTTGATTTGCCGCATGCTTGGACGTCTTGGTCGAAATATGTCCTGATGCAATCCGATGAGATTATTATTACAGCAACTCCTGACCTTGCTAATTTAAGAAATACAAAAAATATTCTGGATTATTTAAAAGCTAATCGCAAATCGGATGTTGCACCTCGATTAATTTTGAATTTAGTTGGCATGCCGAAAAAGCCGGAAATTTCTGTTTCTGATTTTTCTCAGATCGTTGAACTCAAGCCTTCTATTGTGATTGATTATGATGCTGAAGTTTTTGGCACAGCTGCCAATAATGGACAAATGATTGGTGAGTTTTCTCAAAAGTCAAAAGTGGCTAATCAGATTTCGGAGTTTGCTTATCAGCTAGCAAATGTAAAGCCCCCACAACGGGAAGAAAAATCGATTTTAAAACCGATTCTCAATCGAATTGGTATGAAGTAGGGAATAGTTTTTATGTTTGGTAAGCGTGGAACTCAAGGAAATGGACAATTTGGACAAGCTAGTCAGGTTGAAAAGGGCCGCACTCCTTCTCAACCAATAGCGGATGTTGTTCAAAAACAAGTTGAAGTTCCTCCTTCCGTCGAATTGAAGCCAAAACAACAAGTTAAACCTGAGCCAGAGCGAGTTCAGCCTGTTGCTGAGCCTGAAAATAAACGTTCTGAAAATTACTATGATGTAAAAACAACCGTTTTTAATGCTCTCATTGATACGATTGATCTTACCCAACTTGCTAATTTAAATAATGATGCTGCTCGAGAAGAAATTCGCGACATCGTTGGTGAAATTTTGGCGATCCAAAATGTCATCATGCCGATTTCTGAGCAGGAAGAATTAATTGAAGATATTTGTAATGATGTGCTGGGTTATGGTCCTTTAGAGCCCTTGCTTGCTCGCGATGATATTGCTGATATTATGATTAATGGTGCCGCTGATACATTTATTGAAGTTGATGGTAAGGTTCAGCACTCTTCTGTGCGCTTTACCGATAATATGCAACTTCTCAATATTTGTCAGCGGATTGTTAGTCAGGTTGGGCGCCGAGTTGATGAAACTAGCCCGATTTGTGACGCTCGTTTGCCAGATGGATCTCGTGTGAACGTTATTGTTCCCCCTCTTGCCCTTGAGGGACCAACAATGACAATTCGAAAATTTAAAAAAGATCGGTTGACGCTTGATCAATTGGTTGATTTTAAATCGATCACTCCTGAAGGCAAGGAAGTTTTAGAGATAATCGGCCGGTGTCGTTGTAACATTGTGATTTCGGGTGGTACTGGTTCTGGTAAGACAACGCTTTTGAATTGTATGACAGCTTATGCCGATACGGATGAGCGTTTGATTACGTGTGAAGATAGTGCGGAACTACAGTTGCAGCAACCCCATGTTGTCCGTCTTGAGACTAGACCTCCTAACCTTGAAGGTGAGGGGGAGATTACCATGCGAGATTTGGTTCAGAACTGTCTGCGTATGCGTCCTGATAGGATTATTGTTGGTGAGGTTCGTGGACCTGAGGCGTTTGATTTGTTGCAAGCGATGAATACTGGTCACGATGGATCAATGGGAACTCTTCACTCTAATAGCCCTCGTGAAGCAATTAGCCGTCTTGAAAGTATGATCTTAATGGGTGGGTTTACACTTCCAGCTAAAACAATTCGTGAAATGATTGTTGGCTCTGTTGATGTGATTATTCAAGCATCTCGTTTGAGAGATGGATCTCGTAAAATTACAAGGATTACTGAAGTTGTTGGTATGGAAGGTGAAGTGCCAACATTACAGGATATTTTTGTTTTTGATATCGTTGGTGAAGATGAGAACGGTAAGCTTGTTGGTCGGCATCGTTCAACAGGGATTACCAGACCAAAGTTTTATGAGCGAGCGCAATATTACGGTGAAGACCGCCGGTTAACAGAAGTGTTAGCAAATGCGGAAGTTACTGATGAGAATGGTAATCCATTAGGAGAAGCCAATGTTTGATAATGAAATGATTATGTTTGCAGCGATGGGGATGGGAGCTATTTCTGTTGGTGTAATTATGTATTTGCTTCTAGATAGCCTTTTATCGGGATCTCAAAAAGTAGAGAAACGCAAAAAAGCTTTGGCTGGTGGTAATGCTCATAAAAAAGAATTGCGCGATGGGAATGTAGAAGCGCGCCGGCGTCAACAAGTTTCCGAAACAATGAAGGAAATTGAAGAAAAAAGTAAAAAACGTGAAAAAGTTACTATGCGTTTGCGATTGCAACGGGCGGGTTTGGAGACGCTTTCTATAAAGTCATTTTATATGTTTTCTGCAATCGTAGGTGTGATTTTAGCATTAGTATTAGTTATTGTTGGTGCACCTATATATCTTGCTCCACTGGGGTTGTTTGTGGGAGCTGTTGGTTTGCCTCGTTATGTCCTTAATTACTTAACCAAAAGACGACAAGCTGCATTCATGTCTGAATTTGTAACTGCGATAGATATTATTGTTCGTGGTGTGAAAGCTGGTTTGCCTTTTAATGATTGTATGCAAATTATTACAACTGAGGTTGGTGAGCCAGTTCGTAGCGAATTTTTAAATGTGGTTGAGCAACAAAGAATTGGTGTGCCGGTCGAGCAGGCCATGCAAAAGTTATTTGAACGTGTTCCGTTACAAGAAGTGAACTTTTTTTGCATTGTTGTAACGATCCAATTATCTGTTGGTGGCAATATTTCTGAAGCACTTTCAAACTTGGCAAATGTATTGAGAGACCGCCACAAATTAAAAGCTAAAGTTCAGGCTGTGAGTACGGAAGCTAAAGCTTCTGCCGCTATAATTGGTGCACTTCCCTTGGTGGTGATGGGGGCTGTTTCATTTACAAATCCGGATTATATGTCGCTTCTTTACACGCACCCAACTGGTCATATGATTCTCATTGGCAGTGCACTTGTAATGATAACTGGTGTGTTTGTTATGCGCTGGATGATTAATTTTAAGATCTAATTTTGATCTTTTTAGAGTTTTGAAATTTTTTAGGTGTTTTCAAATGTATGAATTAATACAACAAGCTATGGACCCGCAATTTATCGTGATTGCTTTAACTGCGGTTGCTGCCTTTGCGACAGTTTTAACATTGACTATGCCTCTTTTTGCGAATGATAAGTTAAATTCTCGTATGAAATATGTTTCTGATGAACGGGAAAAATTAAAAATCCAACGTTTGCAAGAAATGGCAGCAGAAAATGTGAGTAAAGGAAACATCCGTCATCAAAGTAAATCAGGAACTGAGCGCATTGTAAAAATGTTTAATTTGCGCAAAGCTTTGGAGACAGAAGACTTAGCGCTAAAATTGAAAATGGCTGGTTTACGTGGCCCTGCCCCGCTTATGACCTTTCTAGCTGCTCGTTGTTTATTACCTGTCGTCGGGTTGGCTGTTTTTGCTTTTTACATTAATTTTGTGAATGATTTTGATCTTCAAGGCATGATGAAATATTGTGCTATTGGTGGCGGTGGATATTTAGGGTTTTACCTGCCAAATATTTTTATTTCGAATCTTATTCAAAAACGCCAAGATTCAATTAAGCAGGCTTTTCCTGATGCGCTTGATCTTTTATTGATTTGTGTTCAAGCAGGTATGTCGATTGAAGCGGCGTTCCGTAAGGTGGCTTTGGAGATTGGTAATCAATCAGCTGAACTTGCTGAAGAGCTAACTCTTACAACTGCTGAAATGTCTTACTTACAAAACAGAAGACAAGCTTTTGAAAATTTAGGTTTGCGCACAGGTTTACCTGGTGTTAGAGCGGTTGTTACTAGCCTTATTCAGGCTGAGAAATATGGTACACCCTTAGGAACTGCGTTAAGATCTATGGCTGAAGAATTTCGAGATGAACGGATGAATGAAGCTGAGAAGAAAGCTGCAGCATTGCCACCAAAACTAACAGTGCCGATGATTGTATTTTTCTTGCCGGTCCTTTTTGCGGTTATTCTTGGGCCAGCTGCAATAAAAGTGATGGAAACTACGTTTTAATTTTATTTGTTTATCAAAAAGAGCTGTCGTTAATCTCAAACGACGGCTCTTTTTTTTGTATGCTCTATTTGTTAGCTGCAAGCTTAGCTTTGTTAGCTGCAACCGTTTGCGTTTTTGCTTTTGCGCTTTGACGTGAGAGGGGTTGAAAGGCAATCGCTGAGTGATATTCGCAATAAGGGGAGCCCTCAGCTTTCTTTTTACCGCAAAAATGAAAATTGCCGTCTTGTGGGTCACCAATTGGCCAGCGGCATTGGCACTCTTTAAGATCAACGAGATCTACCCGCTCTTCTTCAGGAATTTCTAGCTCTACAAATTGAGAACGAAAAGGCTCTTCTTTAGGAGCATCTTGAGGTGTTGAGATGCTGCGTAGAGCAGTGTTGCTATTTGAAAAAAGCCCTAATCTTGGTGAATTAGATTGACGCGCCGTCTTATGTTTTCTAGCACGTGCTGGTTTTGCTCTTGATGTAGTAGCTCGCCCTGAGAGCCCTAATCTGTGAACTTTACCGATAACTGCATTGCGTGTGACGCCGCCTAGTCGTCCTGCAATTTGGCTTGCGCTTAAACCCTCTGCCCATAGTTTCGTTAAAATTTCAACCCGTTCATCGGTCCAGGACATGAGTGCCTCCTCAAAATTGAAGTCAAATAATTTTAGACTAATTACGTGAGAACCACTTTTCTCCCTCTTAAATGAGATTAAATGGTTTCCTTTTCAGCATGAGCACCGCCTCAACACTGAATTAAATATCAAATAGTTGAGATCCACTTTTGAAAGTGATCACTCAGAAAAATTTGATTACACGACTAAAAACTGGAAAATTACAGAACCTTTAGGAGAAAACGTTCAGACGCATTGATAATAACAATCTGAGCAACTTTCACCCATGACATAGATAGCAAATTACTGAAAAACAAATGACTATTCATGAAACGCGTCAATTAAGGATGAAGTAAAGCTACACTGAGAGAGTTGTTGACTGCAAGGGGAGGAGAGAATGAATTTTTGCTTTTCAACAGACCAAATTGTTAGTGTTACGTTTTGGGCACGAGTAAATTAAAAAAAGACTTTAAATCAATATATCCTTATTTTTATTGAAGAACTTTTTCGCCTATCTTTTTTTGTACCCCTTTTTTTTAACCGGGTATGCACAGGTTGTTCTTTGCAATAGATTGGTTTGTTTTTTGGTTTTATGAGCTTTTCCTCTTATGGTTGTTTCTTTTGTTTTTACACCTCATTAGGAGGCTGTTTTTGTCTTTTAATTGATTTTCTCAGTTCTTGAGTAATGTAAACACGTTAGATATTGCGCAAATGTTTGACAAAAAGGACTGTAAAACGTTAGTATAACTTATATTAAAGGCTGCCCTTTGGCAGCTTTATTTATTTGTGGGCTTTCTTTCATAGGCTTTCTTTGTAGGTTTTCCAGGAAATGACGAATAAAATTTTACCGACATATGCGCGGACCGATATTACTTTTGATCATGGGGATGGATGTGAACTGGTTGCAACCAATGGTGATCGATATCTGGATTTCGGTGCTGGTATAGCTGTGAACTCTCTTGGTCACGGACATCCTTTGTTGGTGGAAGCTATTCAAAATCAAGCTGCAAAGCTTATGCATGTCTCAAATCTTTATAAGATTGACGGGCAAGAACGGTTAGCGGACCGTTTATGTGAACATACGTTTGCAGACAAAGTCTTTTTTGCTAATTCTGGCGCTGAAGCTAATGAATGTGCTGTTAAAATGGCACGCCGCTATCAATCTGCGGCTGGAAAGCCTGAGCGGTATCGCGTTATAACTTTTGCAGGCGGGTTTCATGGTCGTACTCTTGCGATGATTGCGGCAGGCGGGCAAGCAAAACATTTAGAAGGTTTTGGGCCAAAAGTTGATGGTTTTGATCAAGTGCCACTTGGTGATGTTGAGGCATTGAAAGACCTTATTAGCGATGAAACTGCCGCCTTGATGATTGAGCCAATTCAGGGTGAAGGTGGGATCCATAGTGCTGAGGTTGATTTTTTAAAGGAATTACGTGCTCTTTCTGACAAGTATGGCCTTGTTTTGATTTTTGATGAGGTTCAAACAGGTGTTGGCCGAACGGGCGCACTTTACTCTTACCAACAATATGGTGTTGAACCTGATATTTTAACAACTGCTAAAGGTCTTGGCGGCGGTTTTCCCGTTGGGGCTTGCTTGGCGAAAGATGATGTTGCTCATGCAATGGTTGCTGGCACTCATGGCTCGACTTTTGGTGGTAACCCTTTGGCGATGGCTGCTGCTAATGCCGTTTTAGATATTGTACTCGAGCCTGGCTTTCTTGAAAATGTGAGAGAAAAGGGGTTGCTGTTAAAACAGAAGCTTGCTTCTGTGATTGATCAATATCCCGATGTGTTTGATCTCGTTCGCGGGGAAGGCCTTCTTCTCGGATTGCACGCAAAAGTTTCTCCGCAAGATGTGGTTGCAGCTTGTTTTGATGAAAAACTGCTTTGTGTGCCTGCGGGGGATAATGTTGTTCGTATTTTACCTCCGTTGATCGCGAATGCTGAGGAATTTGACCGAGCGATTGCTTCGTTAGAGCGTGCGGCAGCTACCTTGACCAAGCGTATTGTTGAGGATCAAGCACCTTCATAAAACGTTAGTGAGTTAATTTTTACCTAAAAGAAAAGTTTAGGATTTTCTTTTAGAGTTTTAGTTTTTTAGATGGAAACGATTTTTTAAGCCAAAGGAAGACGCCTATGGCATTACGGCATTTTATAGATCTCGATAGTTTAAGTTCTGAGACAATTACTCATATTTTGTCACAAGCTTTGTCCATGAAAACAGAGTTTAAAGAGTTGCGACATAAAGCTCCTAAACTTTGTGAGGGGCAAGTTTTAGCTACGATTTTTGAAAAGCCTTCTACGCGGACGCGTGTTTCTTTCGATGTTGCGATGCGTGACCTTGGTGGGTCTTGCATTACTTTGAGTTCAAATGATTTGCAATTGGGGCGCGGGGAATCTATTGCGGATACTGCTCGTGTGATGTCTCGTTATGTTGATGTGATTATGCTGAGAACTGATGCGCATCAAAAGCTTTTAGATTTGGCTGAGTTTGGTGATGTGCCTGTTATTAATGGTTTGACGGATCGTTCTCACCCTTGTCAAATTATGGCTGATATTTTGACCTTTATTGAAAAACGCGGTGCGATTAAGGGCGCTAAGGTGGCGTGGATTGGTGATTGTAACAATGTTGCTCTTTCAGCCGTGCATGCAGCCACGAAACTTGATTTCTCTCTCTATATTGCGGCGCCTCAAGAATATGGGCCAACTGAAGCCATGAATGAAGCTGTTGAGGCAGATAAAATTGCGCAAAAAAATTCTATTCATTTTGTAGAAAAATTAGAAGATGCCTTTATTGATGCTGATTTGATTATGACGGATACTTGGGTGTCTATGGGTGATGAAGATGAGGAGCAGCGCAAGCAAATTTTTGCTCCTTATCAAGTGAATTCAGACATGATGAAACTTGCGTCGAAAGATGCGCTTTTCATGCATTGCTTGCCGGCTTATCGCGGACGTGAGGTGACTGCTGAGGTTTTAGATGGGCCGCAATCTGTTGTATTTGATGAGGCTGAAAACCGTTTGCATGCTCAAAAAGCAATTGTTGCCTGGAGTTTGGGTGCTATTTAGTCCGTCTATAAGTTGGGACTTGATGAATATTGGTTCTAACTATCTGATTTAAATTTAGGATAAAAGTATGAGTGACGAAGAACATGGTTCTGATGATCACATTGGAGGACCACGTACAGCGGTTTCCGATGATGGGTATATCTATTTAGATAGTGAAATTTTGGACGATGTGGTGTTACCGTTTCAAGCCGATGAAGCGGGCGCACGGGGGCGCCTTGTTCGACTTGGGGCCACTGTTGATAAGATTTTATCTGATCATGATTATCCTGATCCTGTTGCAACCTATTTAGGTGAAGCAATTGCTCTTACTTGCCTTATTGGGGCCTCTCTTAAGTTTGATGGCAAACTAATTTTGCAAACCAAAACCGATGGTCCAATAAGTATGCTTGTG
>JAEPQF010000007.1:43234-49191 GCA_017640685.1 Hyphomicrobiales bacterium | reverse complement strand
GCTGTGATTTGCACAGAGGGCGGTGCCACTTCAGGATATTCTGAAATGGGGAGCTGGAACATGGCGATGAGGCCAAGGAAAAAGATAATAAACGATATAACACCAGCAAAAATAGGCCGGTCAATAAAGTGACTGGAGAAATTCATGCGTTTACTTTCTGAGCATTTTATTTTTGCTCAAACTCTTAAATTTTAGCTTGATCCTTAAAGTCTGTATTTGTTTTTAAGCGATAAGCTTTTATGACAATTAATAATTTTCTTTAGAAAATTTAGTGTTTAATCATTTCAATTTTTGCGCTGTTTTGAGAGGATTTACCTTTGGAGCAACTGGCATATTGGGGCGGATGCGTGCCAAGCCTTCAACGATAACCATATCGTTTTCTTTCAAGCCTGATGTTATGATGCGGCGCCCGTCAATGTTTGCTCCAATTTTTACTTCTCTATATTCTGCTGTGTTCTTTTTACTGACCACATACACAAATTTTCTGTCTTGATCTGTGCCGATCGCGCGTTCTGAAATGGCAATTTGTTTGATGTTTTGTGAGTTTGAGACACCCATTTGCACTGTTACTGACATGCCTGGTAGCAATAAGTTTTGTTTATTTACAAAGAGCGCTCGGCCACGAATTGTTCCGGTTGATTGATCTATTTGATTGTCAAAGCTATGTAGGTTGCCAGCTTGTTTGTTTTCTCCGTCTGACAGTTTCACGCGAACCGGAATTTTATTTAGCGAACCTTCTGGTGTTACTCTTATTGTCTTGATGTAGGTTTGTTCGTCGACTTCAAAATCAACATAGACTTTTTTATTTGAAACAATGGAGGTTAGCAGCGGTGCATTTACACCAGCTTGAACTAAATTGCCTTCTGTAATTTCAGCGCGGCTTACTTTGCCAGAAATTGGTGCCTTAACATAGGCATAATCAATATTGATTTTTGCTGTATCAACGCCTGCTTCAGCTCTTAATAAGTTAGCTTGAGCGACGATGAAATTGTTTCTCCTTGTATCTAGAATACTTTCAGATACAGCCTTTTTGGCAACCAGTGATTTGGCACGCTTATATTCTTTTTCTGCTAAAGTAACCTGGGTTTTGGCTGTTGTTAATGTGGCCTTAGCTTGTTTTAAGCTTGCTTCATATGGACGTGGGTCAATAACGATGAGAATATCACCTTTGTTGACATTCTCTCCATCTTTAAAGCGAATTTCAGTGATCCGGCCGCTGACTTGTGGGCGCAATTGAGCGCGATCAACAGCGACGACACGTCCTGAATACTGGCTCCAAACTTGAATATTTTCAGGTTTTACAATTGTTACATCTACTGGCATGCCTTTTGGGGCAGCTTTAGGAGCAGGAGCTTTTTTCTTTGTTTCTGATTGTTTGGCTTTATCGGACGGTTTTTCTTGTGCACTGTTTGATGTGTTGCTGTAGAAGGAAGCTAACGCGAGCCCAACACATGCTATTGGTAGCAATTGTCCGGTTGTTTTCTTTAATATACTCACGATTGTTCCCTCATATTGCGTTCAAAAAATAATTAACTAAATGGTCAACTTTTTTAAGTCTGCTGGTGTTAGATCAACACCGATTAAATTCATTAACGATGGCTTCAAGCTTTTTTTCATAAACTTCAGGTCATTCTTGATACGCGCCAACATCATATTTCCGGTGATAAAAGCGTAAATTTCTTCCGCTTTTAGTTTTACGTCTGTGTTTTCATCAATAAGGCCCATTGCGATCATGTCTCGAAGAGCATTTTCATAATAGTTCATTTTTTGTTGTGTAATGGCGCTGATTTTTGCGCCGATAATTTCGTCTTGTGCTGCCAGTTCTGAGCCGAGTGTAATAAATGGACAGCCACAAACCTGACCGAATTCAATTCTCATATCTTCTTGTTTTTCATAGATAAAATCAATTAAAAGCGTGAATCTATCCATAGGATGCCTTGATGGCGAGAAGATGTCATCAAGGAATGGTATTGTATTTGTCATCCACCAATCTATTGAAGCAATGGCAAGATCTGCCTTGCTAGGAAAATAATGATAAAAACTGCCTTTTTTCACATTGGCTTTTTCACAAATGCCATCAACGCTGACAGCACCATATGAATTGCGCCAAATAAGTTCATGAGCTGTTTCCAGTAATCTTAGTTTGGTGTTTGTTGGTGGACGACCCATATATTCATTTCCTTAGATGTGCCAACTTATCTTTATTTGACTGTTTAGTCAAATACCTATTATTACGGATAAGAATTTAATGTTTTTTCGTTTGTTTTTAAAAAAGAAAACGGCCTGAACTTTTTGTATAAAGCCAGGCCGTTATTTGATTGGTAATTTAAATTTTAATTAGAACGGCAGAAGTATATCTAGGACTTGGTTACCATAGCGCGGTGTTTGTACATTGGTTATATGTCCTCTGCCACCGTAGGAAACTCTTGCTTCTGCGATTTTAGACACATCAATCGTATTAATCGAGCTTACATCTTCTGGCCTAATGACACCCGCGACGATAATTTCACGTATTTCATGATTAACTCTAACTTCTTGGCGTCCTTCGATTACGAGATTACCGTTGGGTAATTCTTGCATAACGACGGCGGCCATTTTGGTTGTTAAAGTTTCTTCACGATCAACTGTTCCTGAGCCTCTGTCAGTGTGTGATGAGTTCACATTAACCAGGTTTGTTGGATCAGCGGTGTTTGGTAAAATACTTTGTAAAACGGCTTTATAGCCAGCTAATGCATCAATACCTGCAGATGTTGTGCCCGATCTGTCTCTTGTGCTTTCATTATCAATTTCGGCTTTGTCGGTGATTTCGATCATAACTGTGATGATGTCACCTACTTTTCTTGCCCGTTGATCTTTAAAGAAAGAACGCGAGCCATTTCTCCAAAGTGAGTTTGGATTATAACTCACGGCTTCAGGTTCAGGCATGGGCATGCTAACGGGTTTATAGCCCGGTTTGCTTTTCGGGCTTTCAATGGCGGATAATTTGGGTGTTTCACCAATTTCAGAAATTTTATCTAAATGGGAACAGCCAGCTGATATGATCGCTAATGACGCGAGCAGCAAAGCTTTAACAACTTTCAATAACTGAACTTTATACATTGAGCGGTACATGTGCTTCTCTCACCTATTTCATGAATTACTAAATAATTTAAAATGCCTGATTAATTTAATTGCGCTGTTTTTACCGGCGTGATTACGTGGTTATTGGATTGAACCATCACGAGCCCTGGAGCTTTGACAACGCCATGAATGATCCGTTTTGATTGAATGTTCATAACTGTTATGGTTTCATTTAACCCACCACTGGTGACGGCTTTGCCTTGAGTTTTTAAGCTTAGCCCGGGTTTTTCCAAAACAAGTGTGACGAGCTGATCTTTTTTGATCACGTTTCTTTTTTCAATATCTGAGGAGCGAACGAAACTGCCAGCACGCAGGGTTTTGCTGGCGATCATGCCGATTAATTGTGCTTTGCTTTGAATTGCGTTTCTTGGAACGCGGCGCGGTGAGAACTCAGAAATTTCAATGTCAGTTGCGCCAATCGTTTCACCTTTTTTCATAGCTCGCTTTAGGACTGGGTGGATCACAACCGTTTGAGTTTTGCCACTAAATTTTTTTCTAAAGGTTTTGTTGGTTGCTTCTTTTGGCTCAATGACGGTTTGGAAGGTGCCTCTGAATTTATTGTAGGTAAAGCTTCTTAAATTTACTTCGCCGGAGAACGTTAGAGGGACCATCATATCTTTTAGTGGTGAATTGAAGGTGAGTTTTGTTTTTGTTTCTTTAAAATGACTAAGGTTGATTGCGTTGGAATGATCATTTTCTTTTTGAATTTTTGCTAAAATTAATTCTCTGATTTGTGCTGCTTTGATTTTGCGAGCAGGACGCGAAATTTTAATTTTTTTCAAATTTAGAGGTGTGTCGAAGGTGAAGTCATAACGCTCGGCTGCTTCGATTAAGCGCTCAATACGAACTGTGCCTTGGCGTCCTAAAGCTGGGCTTTTAAAAATTGGTTCAGAGCGATAGCGGCTCATATTCTCAAAGATGTCGCCTAATGTGACAATATCCTTTTGAACCTCGATATTGGTTTTGAGCTTTAAAACTTCTGTGCCAAAAGCTGAAGTGGGCAAAGAAAATATCAAATAAGACAATAGGGTTGTAAGGGCTAAAGCCGTTGATTTTGATATCTTTATTGAATTACACGTTTGCCATAAATTTAATATCGTCGCTTTCATTTTATACCCCCTTCTTTTAAACCTTCTTAAATCTAGCGAACGATATTCGCGCTAGCTTGCATCATCTCATCAGATGCGCTGATGACTTTTGCATTCATCTCATAAGCTCTTTGAGCTGAGATAAGATCAGATAATTCTGAAACGGCATTTACGTTTGAATTTTCTAAAAAGTTTTGTGAGATAGAGCCAAAACCTTGTGCATCTGCAGTGCCATCAATAGCAGCACCACTGGCTGGTGTTTCTAAATAGAGATTGTCACCGATAGATTGGAGGCCGGCTTTGTTTACAAAACGTGAAAGTTGAATTTGACCAAGGTTTGTTGGTGCAGTTGCAGTGCCGAGCAGAGCTTGAACCTCACCTTCACGATTGATGGTGATTGAACGTGCGTTATTCGGAACTGTAATATTGGGTTGAACTTGAAACCCATCTAAAGTCACAAGGTTTCCGTTGGCATCTAATTCAAAAGAGCCATCTCTTGTATAGGCTGTTTGACCATCAGGTGTTTGTACGGAAAAGAAACCTTCTCCTCTGATCGCTACATCAAGTTCTTTGCCTGTTTGTTGCAAATTGCCTTGTGTCATAACACGGGCAGTTGCACCAGTTTTTACACCATAACCGACTTGAACGCCTGTTGGAATGATGTTACCAGCTGCTGATGAGTTGGCTCCAACACGGCGAATATCTTGATAAAGAAGATCTTGAAATTCAGCTCGTACTTGTTTGAAGCCGGTTGTCCGCATGTTGGCGATGTTATTTGAAATCACTTCAACATTAAGCTCTTGGGCTTGCATACCTGTGGCTGCTATTCTTAAAGCTTTCATTTTTTAATCCTAACATCTTTCATAGTTTCGTTTTACTCAGCTGCATTTGCTGCGCTTGAGTTGTTGTTACTTTTCAGTGATAAACCTTTAGTTTGGTACTTATTAATTAGGTACCTGGGCCAATTTGTTCATGGCCTCTGTTTTTAGCTCTTCAGTTTTTTGCATAAGTTTGGCTTGGCTTGTGTAGGCTCTGGTTGTTTCGATCATGCTTGTTAATTCTAAAACCGGTTGGACGTTTGATCCTTCAACCATCCCTTGCATGACATTCGGTTGAACCACAGGTGTTGGTTGTTCTTCTGTTTTGAAAAGATTAAAACCTTCTTTATTCAGGTCTTGCTCATTTTCAAATGAGACAACACGAATTTGCCCTTTAACACCTTCGCTTGATGAAATTGTACCATCTCTGGCTATGGTGATTTGTGTTTCATTGGGCCCGAAAGAAATTTGCCCACCTGTTCCTAAAACAGGATAACCGGCGTTGGTCACCAAGGTTCCTTCATTGTTAAGTTTGAACTCACCATTTCTAGTGTATCGCTCGCCATCGGGCGTATTTACAGTGAACCAGCCTTTACCATTAATGGCGACGTCAAGCTCATTGCCGCTTTGTTTCATGGAGCCAGCGCTCATATTGTTTAGTACAGCGCGATCATGGACATAAGAAAGGGCTTTATCTTTGCCGGTTAGCTCCGTCATTTGAGCAACTGGCATGCGAAATTCTTCCAAATGAACTGTGTCTCGTTTGAAACCGGCAGTGTTAATGTTGGCCAGGTTGTTCGCGATGACATTCATTCTAGTTTGAAGTGCCATTTGTCTGGATAAGCCGATCCTAAGAGCATTGTCCATTTTTGATTCCTTTGGTCAATTCTTTAAAAAAAGGGTCAAATCTTTAAAAAATTTAACAATTAGC
>JAEPQF010000007.1:0-43224 GCA_017640685.1 Hyphomicrobiales bacterium | reverse complement strand
GTTAATGCATGCAGCGTGCCAGAAAAATTATTTATAAAAATCAATATCTTAGCTGTTGCTGTGGTTATGCAATAGTTGTTAGGCGGCAAAATTGACTGGGCAGATATTTCCTCTTTTTAAGATTTGGCAACTTTTCATTAACTCTAATGGGGATAGAACTAGACTTGGGACCGCTTTGCGCGGTGATTCTTCTATTAGTTTTAAGGGGTTGGTTGCGGAAAATGGCCGAAACGGATGATGAAAACTCTGAAGCAGAAGCAGATGCTGGTGAAGAGGGTGAACCAAAAAAGAAAAGTAAGTTACTTTTCATCATAGCGCCTGTTGCTTTGTTGCTCCTAGGTGGTGGTGGTTATTTTGGTGCGTCAATGATGGGGCTGCTTGGTGGCGAAGAAGAAGCTGAATTGGCTGAAAATGCACCGCCTCCAGCTAAGCCGGCTTATTATCATGAACTACCAGAGATGGTTGTTAATTTAAGCAGTAAGGAGCAACGTGCTCACTATTTAAAGATGAAAATCGCTTTGGAAGTTGCTGATGTTTCAGTGGCAGAAGCCATGCAGCCAAACTTACCGCGTGTGCTTGATTTGTTTCAAGTTTATTTACGTGAACTGCGGGCCCAAGACCTTGAAGGCTCTCAAGGTATTTATCGATTAAAAGAAGAATTATTAAAGCGGATTAATTTGGCTGTTTATCCAAGCCGAGTTAATCGGATTTTGTTTAAAGAAATTATCGTTCAGTAGGACTTAACCTTTATGTCAGATGAAGATCTAGATCAGGATGCTATGGCCGCAGCGTGGGGTGCTGCGCTTGATGATACTGATGAAGTCGATACAGAAGCACTTGATGGTCTCGATAGTGATATGGCGGCCCAGTGGGCGGCTATGGTTGGTGAACCATCTGATGAAGAAGGGGGAGATCAGGGTGGCAGTGAGCGCATTCTTAATCAGGATGAGATTGATAACCTTCTTGGTTTTGATCTTGATGAACGCTCGCTAAATGATACTAGTGGCCTTCGGGCGATTATTAATTCTGCTATGGTCTCTTATGAGAGACTGCCAATGCTTGAGGTTGTTTATGATCGTTTGGTGCGATTACTTACAACGTCTCTTCGTAATTTTACCTCTGACAATGTGGAAGTAAGTCTTGATACCATCACCTCTATGCGGTTTGGCGATTACCTTAATTCAATTCCTTTGCCAGCGATGCTTGCGGTTTATCGCGCTGTTCAATGGGATAATTTGGCGCTTATCACTATTGATTCTGGTTTGATTTATGGGATTGTTGATATTTTGCTTGGTGGGCGTAGTTCACCCGCTGTTCGGGTTGAAGGTCGGCCTTACACAACAATTGAGACAACTCTTGTTTCTCGTATGGTTGAAGTGATTTTGAAAGATTCTGAAACAGCGTTTCAACCGTTATACCCTGTTAAATTTGAACTGGAAAGATTAGAAACTAACCCTCGTTTTGCAACCATTGCACGGCCTGCAAATGCAGCGATTGTGGTGCGTTTGCGTATTGATATGGAAGATCGAGGGGGACGTGTTGAGATCCTTCTTCCTTATTCCACCATTGAGCCAATTCGTCATTTATTATTGCAAGGCTTTATGGGTGAAAAATTTGGCCGTGACCCAATTTGGGAGGGACACTTGGCCAATGAAATTTGGAACACGGAAGTGCCGTTGGATGTTGTTTTAGATGAATTTGAAGTGCCTTTGCATAAGATTATGAATCTTGAAGTTGGACAAACCTTGCCTATGACTTGTGGTGCGGATGATCCTGTGCAGTTGCGCAGCAGTGGTATTAATCTTTCTAAGGGGTTTGTGGGGCAATCAAACGGCAAGATGGCCTTAAAATTAAAAGGAGGATTGGAGCAACCGATTTTGGCTCCTGAGCCTGTGATTGGGGAGCAAGGGTAAGTTATGATTGGATCAACTTTAAGTATCGTTATTGAGCTGATTATGGTGATCTTGCTCGTTGTGACTATTAGCTATTGTTTTATTGTTAATTCAAAGCTAACTGCTTTGCGGACTGACCAAAGTGGTATTCGGCAGGTGATTAGTGAATTAAACCGATCTTCAGAACGGGCGGAAAAAGCCATCAGTGAAATGCGCCGAACGGCCCTTCATGTTGAAGGGCAGATAGCTGGTCAAATGGAAGCGGCGCGCCATACCAGTGAAGACTTGCGACTTAACCTTGAAAAAAGTAAAGAGCTGAGAGATATCGCAAAGAAGTTTTCGGAAGTCGATATGAATGCGCTTAAATCAATGGAAACTATGCTGCATCCAAAGGCTGTGTCTTCAGATCAGATGGAAATTTCTAAACAATTGAAGCGTCAGAAATTAGGCTTTGGTCAAGAAAGTTTCGCACCTTCAAATTTATCAAGAGGTCATGAACAAGAGCGCTCATATGATCAGGCCCAAGAAGGCCTTACTCAAACCGCTTTGAACAATCCTCAACAAGTGCAACAACCTCAGATGACAGCTCAAGGCATGCCGGCCTTTGTTGATCAGAATAGAAAGTGATTGGCAGATGAATAATTTTCGATTGTTACAATTGGTTGTCTTTGCGTGCACATGTTTACTGCTTTTAAAAAGTGCTGCTTTTATTTTTGCTGATAGTGGATCAGTGATTACTGGCTCTGTTGCATTGAATGCTCAAGAAGTTCAGCCCAAAGAAGATGCGGCTTCGAAAAACAAAGAAAAAGCACAAAAAACGGAAGCTGAAAAGGATAAAAAAGCGGCCGAAAAGAAAACGGATCAAAAGGGAGACGCTGAGAAAAAGACGGCTCAAAATCAGGGTCCTAATCAGTTAAAGCCAGATAATGTTGCAAAGACGAATATTAAGTCTTCTTCTTCAGAACTTGATCTGTTGGAAAGCCTTGCGCAAAGACGCAAGGCGCTGAATAAGCGTGAAGCTGAGCTTGGTTTAAAGGAAAACTTACTAAAAGCTGCTGAGCGTCAAATTGATGAGCGGATTAAACAACTTAAAAAGCTTGAAGCACGCATTCAAAGAAAGCTTAAAAAGCAAGATGTTTTAAACGATGAGCAATATCAAAGGCTGGTTAAAATTTATACCTCTATGAAGCCTAAAGAGGCCGCTAAGATTTTTAATGGATTGAAGATGCCGATTTTGGTTGATCTCATGCGTTCAATGAAAGCGGCGGCGGGTTCACAAATCCTGGCAAAGATGAATGCAGAAAAAGCGCGTGAACTTACTTTGATGCTTGTGAAAAAAGATCAAATGGTTGCAACGAATGAAACTTTTAAAACAGATGATTTACCTTCTGTTCAGGATGATAAACCGGCTGAGAAAAATCAATAAAAGAAGTTTTGAGAAATCAAAATCAGTAAGGAATGACCAAAAAGTCTTAATATTTAAGCCTTTAACCTCATGATTTTTGCAATTTTACCTAAATATTAAAGAGGTTTTTAAGGAAACACTGCCACACTGTTAGCTAGACTTCAGTTCCAAGAAGACTGGGAGATGCCCGATAAAGTTAATAAAACTTTATCTGCAAGGAGTGCGTATGGGTGAGTTGAAGACATTTAAGGCCATGAGCTCAACAAGAGTGTATCAAGTTTTTGGTCTTTCTTTGATGAATGGCTGCACTGGTTGTGGGCCATCCCGTTTGCGCGCGCGCTGTTCAAAATTTTTCTCTTTTCTCTCCTACATAGTTATCATTTGTTTGTTTTTAAGCATGTCGCATAGTACGTCATTTGCGGCCGGATTGAAGGTTCAGACAGAGGCGTCTGAAAAACGTGGTTATGCGAGACTTGTTCTTAATTTTGATCGTTTACCTGCTTATGAGAATGATGTTGATGATACGATCCTCGTTTTTAAATTTAAGGAAGCTGTTGACCTTAATTTAGATGATCTCATTCGCAAAATGCCGAATTATATTAGTGTGGCTCGGGTTGACCCCGATGGCCATGCATTTCGCCTTGCTTTTTCTGATAGCTTTAGAGTGAATATCATGGAAGCTGGCACGCAGATTTTCATTGATATTTTGGGTAAACAATGGAAGGGCATGCCCCCTAATTTGCCTCAGGAGGTTTTGCGTGCCATTGCGAAACGGGCAGCGGAAATTGAAGCTGCCAACCAGGAACGATTAAAACAAAAAAAGAAGTCAAAAGAAGTTTTCACAGCGCGCATTCGTGTTGGGGCGTTACCAACATTTACACGTTTGGTATTTGACTGGAATAAGTTTGTTACCTCTAAGATGGAGCGTAAAGGCGACTCTGTTCAGTTGACATTTGGGGAGCCTGTGAAGCTTGATGTCGGCCGGGTGAAGCATGATTTACCAAAGAATTTGCTTAATATTGCTTCAACGAAAACAGAAACTTCAACAATTGTTACCTTGAAATTACCTAAGCAATCGAATGTTAGGGGCTATCGTGAAGGAGAAGACTATGTTGTCGATATTTCTCCTTCTGACGTTGCTCTTTCAAAACAATTAAAACAGCTTGAGAATAGTGTTGTTGATGATCAAGGGAATGTGGTTGGGCGTGAAGATGTTCAATTGCTTTCATCTGAACCAGAAAAGAAAATGAATGAATTTTCTGGTGAGCAAGGCCAGATTAATATGGTGCGCTCGACTTATTCTGATTTCAATCCAGATAAGTTTGATTTGAGCATGTATGGTGATGATGCTGAAAGTGTTGGACTGCCAGCTGTTAAAGCTAAATCTGGCACGTTGATTGAACGAGCTCAACCTCAAAAACAGAATTTAAATGGCGGTAAAATTTTGCCAGCTCTTTCTCCTGAGAAGAGTGCTGAGAAAAACTTTGATAGTGTATTTGTTAAAGATCTACCAAGTCATACTGAAATTTCTTTTCGGTTTGAGGAGGCTGTAGCTGCAGCCGGCTTTATTCGTGGTGAAACCGTTTGGATTTTGTTTGATAGTTTTAAACCTCTTGATCTTTCAGAGGTTATGAAAAACGGTACGCGATATATTAAAGATATTCGCAGAGTGCGATTGAATAATGGGCAGTTGATTTTAATTAAATTAACTGAGCCACAATTGTTTGCTTTTGAGTATGATAATTTTATTTGGACCGCGAAAATTGGTGATATGGTTTCAGCAAAAGCGCAATCATTGCGGTTGCGCCGAAAAGTGAATGCTGAGAATAAACGCTATGTCAGTATTTCTTTGCAGCAACCAAGTCATATTTATTGGCTTCGTGATGAAACTATTGGTGACCGTATTGGTTTGGTGACAAGTTATCCACCTGTTGAGCAATTGATGAAACCGCAAGAGATGGTTGAGTTTAGTGCCTTTGGAACAGCGCAAGGTGTGGCCATTTCTCCTAAGACAGACGATGTTGAAATTCGTGTTGGATTTCAGGAAGTTGTGATCACGCGTCATTCTGGATTGCACCTTTCTGATGATACAGTTCCAGCTCAAGCGCAGCGCCCTAGTAAGGCCGTTAAGAAGAAACAATCATCGCTTGGGTTTATTAATTTTGATGAGTGGCAATCTGCTGGTAATGGTTCATTTGTTGACCAGATGGGCAATTTTGAAAGTCGAATTGCCACGTCTAAAGATGATGAGCGTTATAAGGCACGGCGAGATTATGCTCGGTTTTTGATTTCGAATGAATTAGCGCCTGAAGCTTTGGGTATGTTACAACGGCTTATTTTTGAACAACCTGAGCGGCAGAATGAGCCCGAGCTTCGCGTTTTGCAGGGTGCTGCCAATGTGATGATGCGCCGCCCACAAGATGCGATTTCTTCTTTGGCGATAAGTGGGCTTCATAGTAATGAGCATGCCTCTTTGTGGCGGGGAATGGCCAAATTGATGCTCGAGCAGTGGTCTGAAGCGATGCGTCAATTCCGCAATGGTCAGGATGCTATGCGCTATTATCCTGATTTGCAACGAGCCCGATTTACATTAGCGGCTGCCAAAGCAGCCAAGAATTTGCAAAACTTTGCTTTGATGAATGAATATTTGAAAACTGTTCCACGCGAGAGTGGGCAAGATTCCATTGATGTTGAAGCCATGCTTTTAAATGGTCAATATTTGGCGAATATGGGTGAAACAGAAGACGCGTTTAATCTGTTGAACTTGGTTGCGAAATCTGATGTTGAGCCTATTGCGGCTCAAGCTAAGGTTGATCTTTTAAAACTCAATTTAGACAATAAAAAAATAACCATGGATCAGGCGATTTCTGATTTAGAGGGTATGCAATTAATGTGGCGGGGTGACGCGACAGAAGTACAGATGCTTTCAATGCTCTCTGACCTTTATGCGAATAAAGGGGACTATCGTTTGGCGTTTGGCAATATGAAGCAAGCAGTGAAAGCTTTTCCAACAGATGATAGCGCGCTTAAAATTCAAGATAATATGGGGAAGGTTTTTAAATCTTTGTTTTTACAAAATAGAAAAACCGATTTGCGCCCCATAGAAGCTCTTAGTTTGTTTTATGATTTTAAAGAATTGACACCTGTTGGCCGCCAGGGTGATGAGATGATCCGCATGCTTGCTGACCGATTGATTGATGTGGATTTGCTAGACCATGCGGCTGAATTATTAGAGCATCAAGTGACCAAACGTGTGCATGGTGCTGCGCGTAGCCAAGTGGCGGCTAAACTCGCGATGGTTCATTTGATGAATAGAAAGCCTGTTTTAGCTTTGCAGACTATTGGCCGGACCCGCCAGCCTAATTTACCTAATCGAGTGAAGCGAGCGCGGGATGTTTTAGAAGCCCGCTCTTTGAGTGAGATGGGCCGTGTTGATGGTGCTATTGACATTCTAAATCGGATGAAGGGTGCTGAAATTGAGCGCATGAAGGCTGATGCTTATTGGAATGCGCGGCAGTGGGGCAAAGCTGGTGAGCAATTAGAAAAGCTGCTTGGAACCAGTTGGAACAGAAGTGATGTCTTGCAACCTTTTGAGCGAAAAGATGTATTAAGAGCCGCGATTTCATATTCTCTTGCTGAAGATGCTTTTGCTTTATCGCGGTTGCGTAAGAAATTTTACAATAAGATGGTTAATAGCTCTGATGCGAGTGCCTTTATTGTGGTGACCAAGCCAGTGAATAAAAATGGTGAGGTTTATAAGAAACTTGCGAAAGACATTGCAGCGATTAATACCCTTGATGTGTTTATGAAGCAGTACCGTAATCATTATAAAGATAGCTTATCTGCTGGTCGGGTTGCGAAAGGCCAGAGTGAGCAGGAAGGTTAGAGGGTACTCTTTGTCTCTCTCACGGCTATTCCTCGCTTACGCTCGGGCCTAAATTTTTTGTTGTGCTTTAGGTTGCCCACTTGCAACCGCAATATGCGGCGCTAAGCGCCAGGCTTTGCTATGTTCCTAATGCTCTAGGCGAGCATTACTCCTTCATCGTATAAGGAATTTCTTGCTGTTTTTTTTGTTAGACTTTGTTCGATTAATCTAGATCGAATTTATCTTTATAATCTTCTGCTAAGGATTGGTCTTGGGCTGGTTTGCGAAGTAAGCAATTGCCGACAACTAATGTGTCCATCTCGGTGCCCATAAAGCAATGGAAGGCATCTTCTGGGGTGTTGACGATGGGTTCGCCGCGAACGTTAAAGCTTGTGTTCACGACAATCGGGCAGCCTGTTTGTTCTTTAAAGGCTGTGATAAGAGCGTGATAGCGTGGATTGGTTTCTTCATGCACGGTTTGAATGCGGGCTGAATAATCCACGTGAGTGATTGCTGGAATGGTTGAGCGAGGAATGTTCAATTTTTCAATGCCAAATAAGCCTTCATCTTCTTTCGATGTGTCTTTTCTGTGCTCTTCTTTCACAGGAGCGACGACTAGCATGTAAGGACTGGTGCCTTCATGCTCGAAATAGTTTGAGACTTCATCAGAAATGATTGAAGGGGCGAAGGGGCGGAAACTTTCTCTATATTTGATTTTCAAATTGAGGGTTTTCTGCATTTCTGGATTTCTTGGATCACCAAGGATTGAGCGACCACCCAAAGCTCTTGGGCCAAATTCCATACGACCCTGGAACCAGCCAACAGCATGACCTTGCTCTAGGCATTTGGCTGTTTCTGTCATCACAGTTTCATCTGTGAAAACTTCAAAAACGGCACCGGCTTTACTTAAGCGTTCTTCAATATCGCTTTGCTTGTAGTCTGGGCCTAAATAGCTGCCTTTCATGGCATCCATATTTGCACCAACAGTACGTGGTTGTTTTTTCTCAACGTAATAGGCGGCAAGAGCTGCACCTAATGCACCGCCTGCGTCGCCAGCTGCCGGTTGAACCCAAACATTGTCAAAACTACCAGCGCGAATAACTTTGCCGTTGGCCACGCAGTTTAGAGCAACACCGCCTGCTAAGCAGATGTTCTTGATGCCATATTCTTTGGCAAGGTTTTCTGTCATTTTCAGCATGACTTCTTCTGTCACTGCTTGAACGGAAGCGGCGAGATCCATTTCTCTTTGTGTGATTTTATCTTCTGATGTGCGTGGAGGTGCGCCGAAGAGATCATGGAACTTGGATGATGTCATCGTGAGGCCGGTGGCGTAATTGAAATAGCTTTGATCAAGCCAGAAGCTGCCATCTTCTTTGATATCGATAAGATTGTTTTTAATCAGGTCAACATATTTAGGCTCACCATAAGGGGCTAGTCCCATGACTTTGTATTCGCCAGAATTGACCCTGAAACCGGTGTAGTAGGTCATGGCAGAATAAAGCAGGCCAAGGGAATGAGGGAACTGAATTTCTTTCACTGTGGTGAGTTCGTTGCCGCGGCCAATGGCGACAGAAGCTGTTGCCCATTCACCAACACCGTCCATAGTAAGGATGATGGCTTCTTCAAAGGGTGAGGGGAAGAAGGCAGAGGCTGCGTGGCTTTGATGATGTTCAGCGAAAAGCAATTTATCTTCAATTTCACTCGAACCATCATTGACATTTTCAAATTCTTCTAAAAGCTCAATTAGGTTCCCTTTTTGGAAGAGTTTGTCTTTGATCCATACAGGGATCGCCATTTTAAAGCTTTGGAAACCAGCTGGAGCGCTTGCTAAATACGTCTCTAAAAGACGCTCGAATTTAATAAAGGGTTTTTCAAAGAATACGACATGGTCTATTTCGCTTAACGTTAAACCAGCTTCTTTTAGGCAATAACTAATGGCTTCTTTGGGAAAGCCTGGGTCATGCTTTTTGCGTGTGAAGCGTTCTTCTTGGGCAGCGGCAATGATATTGCCATCTTCAATTAAAGCGGCGGCGCTGTCATGATAAAAAGCTGAAATACCTAAAATACGCATCTTTGTTTCTCTTAAGTTTGGTTACTTATAAATTTTGAAGAGAGCTAAGCTCTCTTCATTTTGGGTGCCCACACTTTTAAAATACAGTGTAAATAAATGGTGCGATGGCTGAGCCTTTGGCTAAGACTAATAGTGCGCCAATTGATACCAAGATTGCGAGAATGGGGAATAACCACCATTTTTTGCGTGCGCTCATATAAGCAAAAATTTCTTTGATGAAGCTTTTCATAGCTTTCCTCTTAATTAAATTATTTTAAAACTGGTTTTTCATAGAACGGGTGGATGCTTCTGGGTCTTTTTCAATCCAGTAGGTTTTTGTGCTCTTATCAACTTTGCGGCGCAGAGGGTCTCTCTTTAATTGCATGATGAGGCCGGCAGGCACGATGACTACGACGAACAAAATAAACATGATCACTGGGTTCATAATTTTGAATAACAACATTGAGAATTTGAACCAGAGAATATTTAGTGGCCGCAAGATATCTGGTGCAAATTGGGCCAGGCCAGCGAAAAGAGCTGAAAACCCGAGAGCGATATAAAAGCCGTTGGTGAAGCTATAATCGTTATAGTAAAAAATGATTAAACCGATGATGGCGGAAACAACTGCGAACACAAAGCCTGTGCCGCGCTCAGATGGCATATCTGGGTGTTCATCGACATATGACTCATGGAAATCTTTAGACATTTTATTTTCCAGTACTTAAAACTATTGTTCGTGTCTTACATGAAAGATCTTTAAATTTCTTTTATTTTAGAAATCTAAGTTCAATATCTTTGGCGATGGCTTTGCCAACCACTTCATTACCAAGTTTGTTCCAGTGCCAATCCCATGGAAATTCAAACTTTTTGTTGTTGGTTTTATAATGTTTGGTCATTGCATTTTTTAAATCTAGAAACGAGATATTGAGTTTATCTGTTGCTTCTTTTGCAATGATATTGAGTTGATTGGCTTCATATTCTCCAGCTGAATTGCCAGAGTAAACGGCTTCTCGAACAGGGTCCATTGTGACAAGAAGTTTAAATCCGTGGCTTTCAGAGAGTTTTTTGATCTCACTTAAGCTGTAAAGCGTGGCTTTCTTAATTTTTTCTAATTCTGTGATATTGCGCACATCAATAGCAGATTGAATAAAGCCGTGTTTTGGTGCTTTTGTTTCTTTCACTTCTTCATCTTTGGTGAGATTGATGAGGCGGCGTACATAGAGAGATAGTCCAGTTTGATAATAAATAAACCTAAAGGTGCGGTAGTTTTTAAAACTATCAACCCAGCCTGGTTTATAAGGTTCTGGATTGACCTCTTTAATGGTCTCGCCTTCTAAATTCACTTTCATAAAACTTGAAGAATAACGGCCGTAAAGGAAACGGTAACTTTCATCAAAATCATTATGAATAAGCTGAACGACGACGATTTCCGGTTTATATTTTAAAACTTCATTTCGCAGCATGTATAAATATTGTGTGTGAGGCGCACCATCTATGCCAAAGCGGTATACTTCACTTTTATGACCTTGCTTATTAAGCTCTTGTTCTATGACTTCAGCAAAGGCTTCAGCTGTATTTACGGCAGAGGCCTGGACGTATGAATCACCAATGACGGCAATACGTAGGGTGCCTTCTGTTTTTTCTTCTTTGTAACTCTTTTTGGTTGAGTTCCAGCCTTGTGCATTAATCTCAATGGTATGTGAGGTGCCATCTGGTTCATAAAGGCGCGCATTCGTGTTTGGCTCAAAGCGAACAATATTATTTATAGATGTATTTGGGAGATTATCTGATGTGTTTAAAATATATTTAAAAACAACAAATTCAAAAATCACAAAACAGAAGAGAAGTGAACCGGCTAATAAAGCGACTTTTTCAATTATTGATTTGAGGTTCATTTTTTACTCACACTTTATAAAACTTAACTTTAATTATAGAACTGACTGCATTCAAAAATGAGACAAATAGTCTTGGGGGCATAGTTTTGGCCGTTGTTTTGTGCATTTTTAAGACAAAATAACGCCCACCTTACTCTTAAAACTCATTTATCTTGATTTTAGCAAGTTCGATACCATAGAGGTTAATTCAGAGTTTTTCGTTAATAGATCTTATGTTTCAATATTTGGGGTCTTTAACATAAGTTTTTATTGTTTATATGGCAGCTCTGGTACTGAGCAGTTTTCTTATTGTTTTGATTCCTACCTTTAGGGGTTTACGCCATGAAGGCATTGGTCTAAACACTTTTATTCCTATTTTTAGTTCTTATTTTCACACTATCTTTGAGGTTTATTTTATGAGCACTCCGCAATATGTGTTTACTTGTTATAAGCTTTCCAAGGCCTTTGCCGGCGGAAAGCCCTTGTTTGACAATATTACACTCTCTTTCTTACCTGGCGTGAAAATTGGTGTCGTTGGTGTGAACGGTGCTGGTAAATCGACTTTGTTAAAGATTTTAGCGGGTGTTGATAAGGAATATACAGGTGAAGCGAAACCAGCTGAAGGCATCAAGGTTGGTTACCTTGCTCAAGAACCTGAGCTTGATGAAAGCAAAGATGTGCGCGGTAATGTTATGGATGGTGTGGCAGCGAAACAAGCCATTCTTGATCGTTATAATGAGCTTGCTCTTGAATATTCAGAAGAAACAGCTGATGAAATGGCACGGCTGCAAGATGAGATTGATGCTCAGAACTTATGGGACTTGGACAGCCAAGTGAGCCAAGCTATGGGTGCTCTTCATTGTCCTGAAGATGGTGCGGATGTGAGCACGCTTTCTGGTGGTGAGCGCCGCCGGGTTGCGCTTTGTAAACTCCTGCTCTCTAAGCCTGATATGTTGCTGCTTGACGAACCGACCAACCATTTGGACGCTGAAACCGTTGCCTGGTTGCAGAAATATTTGCAGGATTATCCTGGCACTGTGATTATGATTACGCACGATCGTTATTTCCTTGATCAGATGACAACATGGACATTGGAAATTGATCGCGGTCGCGGTATTCCTTATGAGGGGAATTATTCTTCTTGGCTTGAGCAGAAACAAAAACGCTTAGAGCAAGAAGCGCGCGAGGACCAATCTAAGAAACGGGCCCTTTCTCGTGAGCTGGACTGGATTAGATCTAGCCCGAAAGCACGTCAGGCGAAATCAAAAGCGCGGATTAAATCATATGAAGAATTAGCGAACAAAGCTGATCATATTAAGTTAGCACCAACGCAAATCTCTATTCCTGTGGGTGAGCGTCTAGGCGGTGTGGTGATTGAAGCTGAGAACCTGACCAAAGGCTTTGATGATCGTTTGTTGATTGATAACCTTTCTTTCCGTTTACCGCCCGGTGGTATTGTTGGCGTTATCGGGCCTAATGGCGCTGGTAAAACCACGACCTTTAAAATGCTCACTGGTGAAGAAGAGCCAGATGGTGGTTCAATTCGCTTAGGTGATACGGTTGAGCTTGGCTATGTTGACCAATCTCGTGACACTTTGGATGATAATAAAACCGTTTGGGAAGAAATTTCTGACGGGCTTGATCAACTGCTTCTTGGTAACCGTGAAGTTCCATCTCGGGCATATGTGAGTTGGTTTAATTTCAAGAAAGGTGATCAGCAAAAGAAAGTTGGCAACCTTTCTGGTGGTGAGCGTAACCGGGTGCATTTGGCAAAAATGCTGAAAAAAGGTGGCAATGTGCTCCTCCTCGACGAACCGACTAACGATTTGGATGTTGAAACCTTGTCGAGCCTTGAATCTGCTCTGGAAGATTTCCCGGGATGTGCTGTGATTATTTCTCACGACCGTTTCTTCCTTGACCGGATTGCAACGCATATTATGGCTTTTGAAGGCAATAGTCATGTTGAGTGGTTTGAAGGCAACTTTGCTGAATATGAAGAAGATAAAAAACGCCGCCTTGGTGAAGATTCGATCAATCCAGCCAAGATCAAATTTAAGCGCTTCGAACGCTAGCGTTTTTTGTAAATATTTAAAGATAAAAGGGATGCAGTTTTGTGTCCCTTTTTTTGACGTTTGAATTTATATATTTATCTTGGCCTTGGAAAAAATTGTTCACAGAGGTCATTGCTAAATTCATTATTCAATTGGTTGATGAAATCTTCAGCATTTCGTAGTTCTCGCTCAGCTTGCGATAATAATTGTTCTTGTACACGCAATAAATTTTCTTGACTGTTTTTTTCTCTTTCAAGATTATTTTTTTCTGGTCCTGTTTCAATGTTTATTCGCATTTCTAAGTCTCTTATTCTTTCTTTTATATGATCAATTTGTTCTCTTTTCAGCGAAACATTTTGCTTTTTTGTTGGTAGTGCATTGAGTGTATCTTCTAGTTGTCTTCTAATAGTTTTTGCAGTTTCTTTTGGTATCTCTAGAAAATAAGGGGCCACGAGTGAGTGCCATTTTTTGTTTTCCTTTAAATGTTTTGTTTTATTGATAATATTATTTATTTACAGAGGGAGGATAAGTTATGTCTTAAACACGTATTTGTTTTTCAATTATGTGCTTCAGAGCCTGTTGCTTTTTTATGAAATTAAAAGATATGCCGTAGCATTGTAGTTAAGGAGTGGGCTTGTGTTTCGAATATTTGTCTTTGTGTTTTCTTTTTCTTTTTTGTTTACTTCTTTTAACCGTGCTTTAGATGCTAATGATTTGTTAGATGCTGATCTTTTTCGTGATTCAATTTTGGCGGCAGAGAAAGAAAAGAAAAAAAAATCTCAGGAGATTTGGCGACAATTTGCAGATTTTAAGAAACTTCTTTCAACTTTTAGCTCTAGTGAGAAAAAAGATTATGAGATAGCACAAAAGTCAGGCTCTATGTCAGATGAGAAAGCCATTGAGTTGATAAAAAATTATGATTTGATGGCTTTTAAACGTGCTTATCCTCATTTGGCAACTGCTTTAAATCATAATGAAGTAGAACGATCTTTTTATAAAAATTATCAGGAACACTACTCTTTTGGATGGCGCCGCCGGTTAGCTTGGTTTGATCGATACCTGGCTGATCAAGGAAAAGTAAATGAATTGAAAGCCCCTATTTTCATAGATGAATCAAGATCTTATTTAAAAACGAAACAGGGATTATTTCCTGATCCTAAGCGGTTTTTAGCTCTGAGCTATGATCAGTTGCTAACCCTTGCGTTATGTAATGGTTATAAACCAGCAGTTCTTGATATAGTTAAAGCTTCACGCGTACAGGAGCAGTTGAAATTAGCGGCTGAACTATCGTATTTACTTATGCTTCGAGTGAAGCAGAATAAGATGCGAGTGATTTTTAAGGAAGAGTGGCTTAAAGAAATTGATAAGGATTTGAATTTCAGAGAAAAGAAAAAATTAGAAGGCTTGATTTCTAATGAAGTGAAGCTTCGTAAAAACCTTTTTTATTGTGATATTTAAGATTTTCATCATGAAGCGAATTTTCTTGAAGGGGGTTAGTTATTGAAATGATCTCTAAGGAGGTGATGTATGCAAAGAATTTTGAGTGCGTTTTTGATTTTATTTCTTAGCATTTTCTCTGTTCAGGCTGCAGAAGTCGTTTCAGTTGAAGAATTAATTGAAGCTATAGAGAGAGAGGATGATCAAATTTGGAATCGCTTTGGTGATTTTCACAAAATTCATCAGAAATTAAATTGGTTGGAAAACAAACAATATGAAGAAGCGCAAGCAGCTGATTTATTAATAAAATATGGATCTTATAAAATAATTGAAAAATTGGACCAAGCAGCTTTTCTGCGGGTCTTTCCCCATCTTGAACTAGCTTTTCAGAGGCAAGAAGTACGTAAGAGTTTTCGAAATGACTACTTAATGGAATATTCTTATGGCTGGAGGCGGCTGTTTGCCTGGAATAATTTACGTTTATCTTATAAAGAAACCCAAAAACAAAATAAACGTTTGCCATCATTGTTTCTCGATACTACGGGACAGTTCCTTGGGAATAAGGAAAATAAATTATTAGGTATTTCCTGGTTTGGATTTAAATCTTTAGTCAAACTTGCGATTTGCGATGGTTATAAACCAGCTGCTTGGGATTTGGTTCGGGTTTATCGGTTTAAGAAAGAGATCAAGCTTTCACCAGTTTTGTCTTATCTCTTGTTGCTCAGAGTTGATCCCAAATATGTTCAATTGATAGAAAAAAAGAAGTGGCAAGGTGAAATAGATCAGCATTTAACCATCCAAGATCAGCAAAAATTCCGTTCATTGTTAAAGCGAAAAGATAAGCTTGCTGAAACGATTTCTTATTGCAAAGCTTGATATACATCATTCCTATTATGTAAGTTTCTCTGTAAGGATAGAGCGTGAAGCTTTTTTAAAGTTTACTAGAGCATTCCTATTTTTGATAGTTTCATTTGAATGCTATAGCTTTTTGTTTTAGCGTTCCTTTTTTCCTAAAACCGGTATCCACTTTTAGGCGGAACGCTCTAACTTGAAGAATTTCTGATTTCATGGGGGATTATAGATGGAATTTTTGAGTTATTTGGAAGAGATTCCGCATCGTTATATTACGACAGTGCCATATGCCTTGCCGTTTGTTTGGGCGGGGGCGATTTTGGGGCATAGTTTTATCGCAACGCCAGCTAAATATAATGCGCCGAATTTAGAGCATAATACCGCACAAGAAATTGGTCATGCGACTTTTACACTCTTCTTCATTTTTGAGGCTTTGTTTTTAGCGATTATCACAGGCACGATGGTGCTCTCTGAGGTTGGGCCTTATTTATGGTTTGTGTTTGGGCTTGTGCTCATTTGCTTATTTTTACAGCGCTATTATTTAAAGCCGATTATCTATAATAAAGTTGATGATTATGAACATAACCGGCCATTACCCAGCACTTTTCACCGTAAATTTTATAGTGTGTTAGAAGCGATGAAGTTTCTCACTCTTATTGGGCTTGGCACTTTGCTCATTCGCTACTAGTTAGCATTGGGTGCTTTTTGGGAACCAGATGATTTCATCGCCCTCTTGCCAGGGGGCGTATTTTTCCATGATTGAAAGAAATTGTTCGCTTTCAAGAAACTCATTGAGCCATTTAATAAGATGTGGCCAGGGTTGAGCATCAAACCAGCTGCGGTCGATATTTGCAAATTGGCGAACAAAGGGGGCGATGGTGATGTCTGCGAGTGAACGTTGATTTCCGAAAAGAAACTTTTGGGATGAGAGGCGATTATTTAGTTTTAGCAAAAAGCCACTGGCGCCTTTGATATGGTCTTCTTTGTTGTCTTCCGGGTATCTCACGGCGTATTTTGTACGGTCTAGGTGGTGCTTGAAAGGACCGTCATTTTCTTTGATCATCTCAAGCATATCTTTTAAAGAACCGTCTTGTGGGGTGAGCAGATTTTGAGGATCATTTTGTCTGAGTGCCCATATGGCGATGTCCAAACTTTCATCAATGACTTGACCGGTTTTGAGCCTTAACACGGGCACTGTGGCTTTCGGGCTAAGTTCAATCATGTGGCCTGGTTTATTGCGCAAGACAATTTCACGAAGCTCGACTTTGATGGAGGCTGAGGAAATACCTAACCTGGCGCGCATGGCATAGGGGCAACGGCGGAAACTATATAAAAGATGGTAATCGTACATTTTGGATTTAAATTCTATTGTTCAACTAAGCATTTCTATAGCGTGTTTTCTCATAAGATGTGAATGGAAAAATAGCTAGGGGGATTTTTTATAAATTCTCTCTTGGGGAGAAAATGGCTTGTCTGATTTTTGCAAGCGGGGCATCTCTATTAAACGTAATTTTGTCGCCGTCTTTATTAATGCCAAGCTTGGTCCATAATTCTTCAAGGTTAGTTTTTATGGGTGTGTTATACATTTTCATATATTGCTCATAAACAACCTTTTTCCCTGTGGCATAATCTGTGGCTTCAATGATTTCCAGGATGGACCATATTCTTTCATTATTGCCACCTTTTTTAATGAGGCCGATTAGAGCATCTTGCAAACCCATTTTATTATTGGTTTGCTTGCGAATTTCTATGTCTGTTAAAAGACAAAATAATGCACCTCCCCAATAGGTTCTTCCCCATGTGTGGGTGTAATCTAAGCCTTTGTCTCCTTCTTTTGGCAGGCCATAAGGCATGGCTTTTATAAACCCTTTCCAGACAAACTCTTCGGTTAGTTGGCCTGCTTGGACGCGGGAGATCGACTCAATATAAGTTGAGAGGCCTTCGGCCAACCAGATATGTCGTTGATGAGTGTTGGGGAGAGCCAGGTGGATCATTTCATGAATGGCGATCCAATCTTTTTTTAAATCTGAATTGTCGCTCTGTTGACCGACAAAAACACGAATTGCAGCGCCTTTGTAGCCAAAGGCCTGACCTCCTTTTATGCCTTTACCAGAGGTTGGGACAATTAAAACTCTCGCGCTGTTAACTGGGAATTGTCCGTAATATTTAGCGACAACTTCTGCTGAATTTATAATCCAGTTGAGGATTTGTTGATTTGAGATATCGAGTTTGCCTGGGGCAAAGCCAATTTTTAAAGTGGCGTTTTCAACTTTTAATATGGTGTGTTTGAGTTTATCGAATGCCGTATAGGGCATGAAGCTTGTGCGAAATTCTGCTTGGGCGGCTGTATCTATGCCTGTGTTTTTATTTGATTGAGCGTGTGCTTGTTGGAAGGTAAAGTTGAGAAAAAAGATAAAAAAGAGTTTTACAATTTTTATGCTTAAAACAAGGTATCTGTCTCCTGCTGTAAAGAGGGGTGAGTTACAAAGAAACTGTGAGGCTCGTTTAATCATGAGTTTAAGTAGAATATAAACTCACTAAAAAAACCAGCCTCAGCTGTTTTGTTTATTATCACAATATCGTTAGTTCATAGTGCTATAGGGCTTCGCTGAACTTCACTGGTTCACCGATCGCGGTGCCGATGATTTCATCTTCCCACATAACGCGATGACCGCGGATGATGGTGCCTTTTGGCCAGCCCTTTACTGTTTGACCGTTATAAGGGGTCCATTGGCTTTTGCTTTCAATCCAGTCATTTGTGATTGTTTTGGTTTGGTTCATGTCTACGATCGTTAAATCTGCATCCATGCCGACGGCAATGCGCCCCTTTGTAGCCATGCCGAAAAGTCTATTGGGGCCATGAGATGTGAGATCGACAAACCGCTCAAGGCTTAGTTTGCCGTTATTGACATGATCCAACATAATCGGCACCAAGGTTTGAACGCCTGTCATGCCGGAAGGGCTTTCTGGGTAAGGTTTTTCTTTTTCCTCGATCGTATGTGGTGCGTGATCTGAACCGAGAACATCTGCTACGCCATTTTGTAGGCCGAGCCACAAGGCTTTGGCATGACGAGCTTCTCTTAAAGGTGGGTTCATTTGTGCATAGGTGCCAAGTTTTTCATACACTTCTGGTGCTGAAAGACTGAGATGCTGCGGGGTGAGTTCTACTGAGGCGACATCTTTATGATGGGCGAGATATTCGATTTCCTCTGCTGTTGAGATATGAAGCACGTGAATGCGTTTGCCTGCTTCTCTTGCGGCTTCTACCAGCATTTTGGTTGAGATCATGGCGGCAGTTACGTCGCGCCATTCTGGATGGCTTGATGGGTCATCATGACGGCGTACATCTTTGCGCTCAATTAGCCGAGCTTCATCTTCAGAATGGAAAGCGGCGCGGCGGGTGATTTTGGCTAAAATCTTTTTGAGACTTTCTTCATCGTCTACGAGCAAATTACCAGTGGAAGACCCAATGAAAACTTTGATACCCGCGGAGCCTTCTAAGCGTTCAAGGTCTGGAATGTCATTGGTGTTTTCTCTTGTTCCGCCAACATAGAAGGCAAAGTCGCAAAACATGCGATGGCGAGCACGCTTGATTTTATCGGCTAAAGTCTCTGGGCAGGTGGTAAGCGGTGAGGTGTTTGGCATTTCAAAAACGGAGGTTACACCGCCCATTACGGCCGCGCGGCTGCCAGTGTCTAAGTCTTCTTTATGCTCATTACCAGGCTCTCTGAAATGAACTTGACTATCAACCACGCCTGGCAAGACAGTAAGGCCCGTGACAGAAATGGTTTGGCCGGCTGAAGCTTGGCTTAAATCTCCAAGGCTTACGATTTTGCCGTCTTTGATGCCAATGTCTGTTTGGCCTTTGCCATCCTGATTGACCACTTCACCATTTTTGATGACCAGATCAAAGTTCATTTGCTTTATTCTCCGTTTATTGAAATTGGCAATTAAGGATCAATTACCTTGTACTCTTCTTTAGAGTTTATATATAAAAGTGATGATTGTCAGGTGTTTGCCTATGTGAATGCACCAAAAGTTCTTATTAATAAAATATTTTCAAGTTTTTGATGTTATTCCATTTTTTAAATTTGTAGCTGGATTTTTTCTTAGGACTTATAAATTTAGATTTTGGCTCTTTACCCTTTGATTGGAATAGAAATGACGAAATTTGTCGCCTTGTTAGATCGTGCTGTTTTAGAAGTAACCGGGCCGGATGCTGGTGAATTTTTACAAGGCTTAATCACCAATGATTTGGAAAAAATAAAAGAAAAAGGGTCTTTGTTTGCAGCTCTTTTAACGCCGCAGGGCAAGATAAATTATGAATTTTTCATAGTTCCTACCTCAGAGGGCTATTATCTTGAGATGGCAAAAGGCGGGATTGAAGAACTTTATAAAAAGTTTAGCCTTTATAAGCTTCGTGCCAATGTTGAAATTGCTAATTTGAGTGAGAGCCATATGGTTTTTTGGCTTCAGGAGGTTTGTGACCTTTCTTGCCCTGATGCTGTTTTGTTTCCTGATCCTCGCTCTAAAGATTTAGGACAACGGGCGATTGTTTCTGTCGATCAAATGACAGAATTTTGTGATGGCTTGGAAGCTTGCACACCAGATGATTATTTAAAAACGCGTTTGAGCTTTGCCATTCCTGAGGGGGGGCATGACTATGCGCTGGGGAATACTTTTCCGCATGAAGCGTGTTATGACTTGATTGATGGTGTTGATTTTTCTAAAGGGTGTTATGTGGGCCAAGAGGTTGTTTCGCGGATGCAACATCGGAGTAACGTTCGCAAGCGGATTGTTTGTGTGAAAAGTGATGAACCATTGCCTGATAGCGGTGCTGAAATTCGAACAGAGACGTCTTTGTTAGGCGTGCTTGGTTCTTGTCATGAGGGGATGGGGTTAGCTTTGGTGCGTTTAGATCGTGCTGGAAAGGCGTTGAATAATGGGGATAAAATATATGCTGACGGTATTTTGATCACTTTATCTCTGCCATCTTGGGCAACATATGATTTTGATTGATGAAATGACCGATTGGTAAGGGAAGTGAAATGACGCGTTGTGGCTGGGTTGGAGATGATCCATTATATATTGACTATCATGATGAGGAATGGGGTGTTCCGGAGACGTCTGATCAAGCTTTATTTGAGAAGATCATTCTTGAGGGCTTTCAATCTGGCTTGTCCTGGATCACCATTTTAAAAAAACGCGAGAATTTTCGTAAAGCTTTTGATGGGTTTGATGCGGAAAAAATGGTGAAATATAAACCTAAAAAAATGCAAGCTCTGATGGCGGATACTGGCATTATTCGCAACAAATTAAAAATTGAGGCCGCGGTTCATAATGCACGAGCTTTTTTAGACATGCAGGAGAAGGGGCCGGGGCTTTCAGAGTTTTTTTGGGGAGCTGTGGATGGCGTGCCTTTGCAAAATAATTTTAAAACTTTAAAAGAGATCCCTGGCAAAACTGATCTTAGCACTAAGCTTTCTAAAGAGTTGAAAAGGCTAGGATTTAAGTTTGTTGGGCCGACGACCGTTTATGCTCACATGCAGGCGATGGGGTTGGTGAATGATCATGTGGTTGATTGTCCGTGGCATCAGAAATGTTATGAACTTGGTCAGAACCTCTCTTTTTCTGAAAGTGGTTAAATATGCAAAGCCACGTTAATAAACCAAAACGGGCTTGGCAGCGCATGCTTTCTGGCCGTCGGTTAGATTTACTTAATCCTAAAAGTTCTGATATTGAAATTGAAGATATTGCGCATGGGTTAGCGCGAGTTGCTCGATGGAATGGGCAGACCTCTGGACAGCATGGGTTTTCGGTTGCTGAACACTCGCTTTTTGTTACTGATATTCTCTTAAAAATAAAACCTGATGCGCCTCTCTCATGGCAAATGGGCGCTTTGTTGCATGATGCGCCTGAATATGTAATCGGTGACTTGATCAGCCCATTTAAAGCGGCGATTGGGGCCGACTATAAAGTTTTCGAATTAAGAATTCTTGATGCTATTTATCAACGGTTTGCAATTGCTTCTGAGATCACTGAGGAAGTCGAAAAACTAATTAAGAGAGCAGATGAAATTTCTGCCTTTTATGAAGCTGTTTACTTAGCTGGATTTTCTATTGATGAAGCTAAGCTTTATTTTTCTCAACCAACTGAAGAGGATGGTGATTTTTCTCAATGGCCGTTGACGCTTGAAGCGCTTTGCGTCGCGCAAGCTGAAGCCGAGTTTTTAAAGCGATTTCATCACCTAAATGAGAGCTAATTTTTTACATCTGTCATATCTTTGATGATATGATTTGTCATTAGGAAAATTAAAAATTTGAAGGACTATTCAATGGCGAATGAAGCAACGGAAACGCGCATTTTTGGTGGACCATTAGGACAAGTTCTTCCGGCTATTGAAACTCATAATATTGGCCGTCTTGTCTCCATTATTAATAAAGATACGATGATTGAAACACCGCCAATGCTTGCTGATGATCAACATTTGAAATTGGCGATGAATGATATTTCTGAGCCTCGTGATGGATTAGTCTTGCCAAGTGAGCACCATGTGCAGCGATTGATCGATTTTGTGGATGCTTGGGACAAGGAACACTCAATGTTGGTTCACTGTTGGGCAGGTGTTAGTCGTTCAACCGCAGGCGTTTTTATTAGTCTTTGCCGGTTGAATGAAGACGTGCCTGAGACTTTGATTGCTGAAGCGCTAAGAGAAGCAAGCCCGACTGCGACCCCTAATGCAAAGCTGGTTGGGTTGGCTGATGATTTGATGGGGCGTGATGGGCGAATGAGTGATGCGGTTCAAATGATTGGACAAGGTGAGATGGCTTTTGAAGGCGTGGTATTTTCACTTCCATTACGGTTTTCGTAAAATTTTTAAACTCTTTTTGCTTATGAGACTATGGCCTAAATGAATAAAACAGAAAAAAAGAGTGTCATTGAAATTGGGTTGAATGCAGCCATTGTTTCACTTGAAGAAACTGATCCTCATATTTTGACTGTTTTGGGCAATGATGAAAACCATGATGGTTTGCCATTTGGTCCGTTTGACCCACTTGTTCATCGGACGATGGAAATTGGGGTGCGGGGGTTTGTTCGCGAACAAACAGGACTTGATGTTAGCTATGTGGAGCAACTTTATACATTTGGTGATCGGGGCCGGGTTGATGCGCTAGAATCTGGCGAATTGCATGTTGTTTCTATTGGCTATTTGGCACTTACGCGCAAAATTGATCATGACATGAATAGTGCTCAGACAGGTGCGGTCTGGTGGAATTGGTATCGGTCTTTTCCTTGGGAAGATTGGCGCAATGGTCCGCCTGAGATTATTGAAACGGAGCTTGTGCCACGCCTTATGAAATGGGCGAAAAATCGTTCAACGACTGCTTTACAAAGACGGGCCGTTGAGAGGGTCAATATTTGTTTTGGTGTAAGTGGTTCTGTTTTTGATGAAGAAAAAGTGCTCGACCGGTATGAATTGCTTTATGAAGCTGGTCTTTTGTTTGAGGCAAAGCGAGATGGCCGAGAGGCAGCTCTTGATTGGGATGATGTGCCAAAATTAGGAGAGCCGATGATTTTGGATCACCGGCGGATTGTGGCAACGGCTATGAGCCGCATTCGCGCGAAGATTAAGTATCGCCCTGTGATTTTTGATCTTATGCCTGAGAATTTTACTCTTCTTGAATTGCAGCAATCTGTTGAGGGAATTTCTGGTAATTTATTACATAAGCAGAATTTTCGGCGGCTTGTTGAAAATGGGGGGTTGGTTGTGCCTACAGGTAAAATGACAAGCCAAACAGGTGGGCGGCCTGCTAAATTATTTCGCTTTAGAAAAGAAGTCTTGCTTGAGCGCAGGACGGCTGGTGTTAGAGTGCGTGTTTAGTTTAATCTTAATTAACTCTGCAATTTTCTAGAATTGTTTGAGCATTTCGATGCGTGGTTTGTGGCGATATTTATACATGAAGATGCCCCATTGTTTATAAATTGGGGTTAGCTTTCCGGCATCTACGATGATGTGATCTTTTAAGCAAGCGCCAGTTTCGGTTTTTTCTATGGTTAGAGTGTGATTCCATTGGGTGACAGGGCCACCATATTCATGGCTTTTGATTCTTTTTAATTCGGGATTGTATTCGAGGACTTTCATCGTCCATGGAGATTTGGGCAAGATACCGAATAAAGAAAATTCGGCGTTTATTTCCTGGCCTTGGTAAATTTCTGTTTTGGGTAGACCATAGAATTTTATAAGGCCTTTCATCGCTCTTTCTAACGAGCCCCAATCGGTTGCCACTTTCCAGAGTTTGTCTGGTGTTGTTTCATAATCATGGCGTAATTCTATAATGCTAGGCATTTGCAAGCGCCTTGAGTTGTGGGGATAACTTCAGGGTAAAAGAAAAGCCAAAAGGAGGAGACCCTTTTGGCTTTGATTGATTTCTTTAGTTAAAGAAAAGCGTGTAGAAATTTTGTGGCTTTGGTTTCTTTTTCACAACTTTAGGGCGCTTTCTAATTCTTTGTTTTGGTTCTAGGCCTAGAGGGCGTCCGTTTAAGGCAGCAATGACTTTTTTATCATGGCTGTAGATGTCGTTGAAATAGTTCACTTTGCCATCATCGTTTACCCACATTGTGAAATAGGTAAGGTGCACAGGAATTTTTGTCTTTAAAGGTATATGTTGGTTTCTACGTGCAGCAACGCGTGCATTGATTGATTTACGATTAAAGCCTTCACCAGCCAGAAGTACTTCGGCTAATTTCAATGGATCTCGTACTCTGACACATCCATGACTGAAAGCACGAGTTCTCCGATTGAAGAGACTTTTTGATGGGGTGTCGTGTAAGTAAACGCTGTGTTTATTCGGAAACAAGAATTTAACGCGCCCCAATGCATTGCGAGGACCTGGGGGTTGACGAATGAACACACGGCCATTGACAACACGGCTTTCATATCCTTTTGGTGCGACACCGTTCATTTCATTCCAGATGATTGATTGGGGAACATTCCAATAAGGATTTAATACAACTGTTTCCATTTCATCGGAAAAGGTTGGTGTTGCGTGTCTGATTTTACCAGTTACGACGCGTTCTTGATGTATAATAGTATCGTTCTTTACCACGCGAACTAAATATTCAGGAATGTTCACACGGACATGATAGTTGCCAAATTCAGTTGGGACCCACCTCCAGCGTTCCATGTTAGCTAGAATTTGTGCTTCACGGTTCGGCTTGCCTTTGTTTAAGCGTGCTCTTGTTGTTTTGTTAACAATACCTGTCGCCCGGATATTATTGTAAGCTTGAAATTTTTTAACGGCTTTAATTAGATCACTATCGTAACTATCTTCTGGATAGAGAGGTTTGCCATTTTTTGTTGGTACTAAGACGTTTAATCTTTTACGAAGCAAGGCGATGTGAGGATGTCTGTCATAAGGGCGGATGACACTGCCTGCCGGGATTTTGACAATTGGTTTAAGAGACCCTGTTGCATTTCTAATGAGGTCGAGCTGTTCTTTTAGAGCCCAAAATTGTTTATGCTTAGGTTGGAAGCCTTTGAAGATTTCTTTTAAATCAGTTGAAGAGGCAACAGCGTTCAAGACTTTCATTGGTTCTAGATATTCAGGTTTGTTATCTAACGCGCGACTGATTTTTTGAGGGATGAGCTGACCGCCTTTTGCGCGTCTTGCATATTCAATAACAGCGCGAGACATCATTAATTCTGCATCGGCTTTTTGCTCAGATGTTCCTTCTATTAAGCTGTTGGAGGGAAATTTGATGTCTTTAACATTCATTCCATATTCAGTGCCGTTTTTGATTTCTTTAATTATCAAATTGGCTTGCTTGGTCAGCTTATCATTTTCAAACCAAATTGGTTTGCGATCACGTTCTTGATAAAATTTGGTTAGGTCATTACGAATTTGCTTGTCGTAAGCCGTTTTACCTTTAAGGCTGGTTTTGATTTTTAGAATTAAGTGATGTTCAAGCGCATCTTCTAACGTGATGAGCATATCTGGCCCATCTGGTTCTGCTGCTTTTACGATTGAAATGTTAAAACATATGGACGTTATGATCAGGATTAAGGCTTTCGTCATTAATACTGCTTTTTTCATGAATTTCGTCCTCAATTTCTATCGTATTTTAGATCGCCACACCTATATCTAGATTATCTTAGGTGTAAAACACTTTATTCAGTTTAATTTTCAATCACTTTAGTCAAGCTTAGGTTGCACACAATCTAAAACTCAAGGTTTCCTTGATTATTAATTTTATACAAGCTTAGACGTTTTTACAGGCTATTTGGTTCAATAATTCGTGTCTAGCTCCAAGATAATTCCTCTCTTTCATTTTAATCTTCCTAATTGGGATAAATTAAGATGAATGATGTCGGTTTTAGAGAGATTTATATATCTTCTTGAAAACATTTGTTTTTTTAATTCAAATGTTTGTTTGCCCGTTATTTTTCCGCATTTTGCCCGTCTAATTGTGACAGAGTATATGCTGAGAGCTCTAAGAGTGAAAGAGGCAAACATAAGGCTATTCACTGCTTCTTTGTCTTCTCTTATAACCTGTTGTAAAAGTGACATAGAAAAGAGCGCATATACAAATTAAAAAATTGCAATATATCGCTCTTTATCTAGATTTAATTTTGATAAAATTTATCAACTTTCGCTTGTTTTAGGTTGCAAGCCGATTTCTCTCATTTTTCTATAAAGAGTTGAGCGGCCAATTCCTAAATGTTTAGCAATATCAGTCATATGCCCACGGTATCTACCAAGAGCTAAGCGGATCATATCTGCTTCAACTGCTTCTAAAGCTCTAATGTCGCCTGCATCAGTCATTACACGGATACCAACAGGTGGATGGCCTGTGTTTGTTTCTTCCATGGCGACCATTTGAGGGGCTTCTTCTTCTTCACCAATCATAGCCGGGCCTGTGTATAGAGGTGTTTCACTTTCTGTCGTTTCAGGAAGTGATGGTATTTCTAACTCAAAGCCTTCTACATGTGTTGCAATTTGAGGGAATTCGTTGACTGTTAGAATTGGTGTATCTGCTAATACAACCGCTCTGAAAATTGTGTTTTCAAGTTGACGGACATTGCCTGGCCAATTGTAGCTTTGTAGAAGTTTTAAGGCTTGGGGCTCTAGACCCGTTATTTTTTTGCCTTCTTCACTTGCGAAGCGAAGAATGAAATGATTAGCCAAGTCAGCTACGTCTTCAAGTCTTTGGCTTAATGGTGGGACCATGATTGGAAAGACATTTAGACGGTAATATAAATCTTCTCTGAATTTGCCTTCCTGGACCAGTTTAATCATGTCTTTATTCGTTGCAGAAATGAGGCGAAAATCTACTTTTACTGGGCGTTTTGCGCCAACTGGGTCAACTTCACCTTCTTGAAGAGCACGTAGTAATTTTACTTGGGCGTCTAATGGAAGTTCACCGACCTCATCAAGGAAGAGAGTGCCGCCATTGGCTTCTTCAAATTTACCGGTTCTTTTTTCTGTGGCGCCCGTGAAGGCTCCTTTTTCATGACCAAAGAGAATGCTTTCAATTAGGTTTTCTGGAATAGCACCGCAATTGACTGTGATAAACGGTTTGCCTTGGCGTTCGCTTTCACCTTGGATGGCGCGGGCGATCATTTCTTTACCAACGCCGCTTTCACCTTCAATCAAAACAGGAATATTGGAACTTGCTGCTCTGCGTCCAAGTTCAATGACACGGCTTAAGTTTTTGCCGGAAGAGATGAGGTTTTCGAAGGTCATTGTACCTTCGTTTTTGCGTTTGATGCGTGAAATCTCAACGGTAAGGGCTTCGATTTTCATAGCATTTTTAATTGAAACTTCTAAGCGCTCTAAACTAACAGGTTTGACTACGAAATCTGAGGCACCTGCTCTCATAGCTTCAATGGCAATATCGATGCTGCCGTTGGCCGTTTGAACGATAACGGGTTGGCTTGCATTGATTTTTTTCAAATGGGCAAGAACTGCGTGACCGTCGATATTTGGCATGACTAGGTCTAGCAAGATGAGCGAAATTTGCTCTTTTTCAGGACTTTCCATGATGCTGATGGCTTGCTCGCCACCTTCAGCCATTTTTGTTCCGAACCCGAGGCGTTTAATGGCTTCACACAAGATTCTGCGTTGCGCAGGATCATCGTCTACAATAAGAACGCATTGCGGCATACTCTATCACTCTACTCTTTACTTTAGTGACCCGATTTACCTGGAAATTCGTTACTGAAAAGACCATCTCTTTTTTAACAATTTAAAGAGATAAATCTTTGATTTCTTGCACCCGGTAAAAAAGGCCATTACTCAACATTACTTCGCCCATGTTGGACAATAAGAGTAAATAAGTCGTTTATTTTTGACTGATTTTTGATCGAACTGGGTAAAATTTTCCGATTTCAATGGATGGTCGAATGTATCGTGATGGGTTAGAATGGGGCAAATCACAGGATAATTTTAAGTTTAATTGCCATTTTAAGGTGTATCTTAAGATCGTTTTTAAGTGTCTAAATTTAGGGCGATTTTAGATAAGGGCTTTTTGTTTCAAGGATGAATAAGAGTGAATTCTAATAATTTTAGAGTGTTTGACGGGGTTAATTCTAACGCGAACTTTTCGTCAACTGATGTAGCTTTAAGTGAAGGTGATGTTGATCTTGGCGCTATGCCAGAATGGGATTTGACAGATCTTTATGATGGGCCTCAGTCATCTCAATTGCAGGCGGATTTGAAGCACTCTCAAGAAGAGGCGGTATCATTTCAATCTGATTTTCAGGGAAAGATTGCTGAGATTGCTTCCAAAGAAGATGGCGGCGCGGCGCTTCACAAAGCGGTTCAACGATATGAAGCTTTGAATGATAAATTAGGGCGGATTGCTTCTTATGGGCAACTTTTATATTCGAGTGACAATGAAAATCCGGTACATGCAAAATTGCATGGTGATCTTATGGAGCAGATTACATCTATCAGCTCTAATCTCTTGTTTTTCGGATTAGAATTTAATCGCCTTGAAGATGCTCAAATTGAAAAATTACTCGAAAATGAAGAGCTTGCTCACTATAAGCCTTGGATTGATGACCTTTTATATGAGCGCCCCTATCAGCTTTCTGATGATTTAGAAAAACTGTTTCATGATAAATCTGTTGTGGGTCGGGGTGCATGGTCACGGCTTTTCAATGAGACTATGACTTCTCTTCGTTTTGAAGTTGGAGATGAAACATTGGCGCTGGAGCCAACTCTTAATCTACTTCAATCTCCTGATGGAGAAAAAAGACGTATCGCGGCTGAAGCTGTTGAGGTTGTGCTCGATAAAGAGAAGCGGCTTTTCACTCAGATTACGAATACATTGGCAAAAGATAAAGAAATCGCTGATCGTTGGCGGAAATTTGAGGATGTGGCAGATAGTCGGCATCTTTCAAACCGGGTTGAGCGGGAGGTGGTTGATGCGCTTGTTTCAGCGGTTCGCTCTAAATATGACCGGATATCTCATCGTTATTATAGTTTGAAAGCGAAGTGGCTTGGTGTTGATGTTATGGATTATTGGGATAGAAATGCCCCATTGCCGAATGATAGTCAGCGCAGCATCCCCTGGGCAGAGGCTCAAGATACGGTGCTTTCAGCCTATCATGGGTTTGCACCAGAGATGAAAGACATTGCTCAGCAGTTTTTTGATAAAAACTGGATTGATGCGCCTTTGCGCCCAGGAAAAGCGCAAGGAGCTTTTTCTCATCCAACGGTGCCAAGTGCGCACCCCTTTGTTTTGATTAATTATCAAGGCAAACCTCGTGATGTGCAAACTTTAGCGCATGAATTGGGCCATGGAGTGCATCAGGTCTTAGCTGGTAAACAAGGAGCTTTGATGGCGCCGACACCACTGACACTTGCAGAAACGGCCAGTGTATTTGGTGAGATGTTAACTTTCCAAGCTCAATTGAAAAAAGCACAAAATGATGTTGAGAGACATTCTCTTTTGGCGGCAAAAGTTGAAGATATGATCAACACGGTTGTGCGGCAAATTGCGTTTTATTGTTTTGAGCGCAAAGTTCATGAAGCGCGCCGGAATGGTGAACTCACTTCTGAGCAATTAAATGATTTTTGGATTGAAGTGCAGGGAGAGAGCCTTGGTCCTGCTATTCGCTTGAGTGAAGGGTATGGCACTTATTGGAGTTATGTGCCGCATTTCATTCATGCGCCATTTTATGTTTATGCTTATGCGTTTGGTGATTGTTTGGTGAATTCTCTTTATGCTGTTTATGCAGATGCTGAGGAGGGTTTTCAGGAGAAATATTTTGAGATGCTCAGCGCTGGAGGGACAAAGCACCATAAAGAATTGCTTGCGCCTTTTGGTCTTGATGCTTCCGATCCTTCTTTTTGGGATCGTGGATTATCTGTTATTGAAAATATGATTGATGAATTAGAAAAGCTCGATCAAGCACTCTAAAAGTGCTTGATATTTAGGCAGTCATTTTGAAAAAAATGATAAAAAACGGCTTTATAAATAAAAACTGGGCTAAAGTTCTAAGTCATTTTGCCTCTATCTGCGTTATTTTGTAGCAGGTGGAGACTTGCGAAATGTGCTCTTGGTGATTAAAAAAGAGGACTTGTCCGCTAAATCTGCGTTTGATCGACTTATTATTCGCATAATGGCTGATTTCATTTGAACTCACATTTGGTTATATGTTTCTATAAGTTTCAATTGTGAGACAACGTAAAAAAAGAATAGAGGGTTGTAGAATGAGCATTGATACGTCTAATGGCCATCCTGCCATGGATTACGCTGAACATGAGCGTACTTACAATGGGTTTATTAAGGGCACAATTTATTGCACAGTAGCTCTAATTGCTGTTTTAGTCGGAATGGCGTTTTTTCTCGTTTAAAGCGGGGCCATTTTAACTCTTGGATTTTGTTGTTTTTTTGACCGGTGGCAATTTGCTTGTCGTTGGTAAGGGTATTTTTGTGTCTTTTTGATTGGTGTTACTTTCACTTAAGAACTTAATGCTGGTTAAATTGATGAAGTATTAAACATTTAATTTAACTAAAGAATGGAGCCGGTAATGGTTACTATTGCCGTTCCTGTTGAAGGTGTTGGCGAGCCACGTGCTGCGATCTCACCTGAAACGGTGAAAAAATATGTTGCCCTTGGGTGTGATGTTCGTATTCAAACTGGCGCTGGTGTGTCGTCTAATATTTTGGATACAGAATTTGAAGAGATGGGAGCCACAATAGCTGGGTCTTTATCTGAAACACTGACAGGCGCCGATATTGTATTAAAAGTTCTTCGCCCTACTAGTGAAGAAATAGAGCTGATGGGTGAGGGGACTGTGGTTGCAGCTATTCTTAACCCCCATGATGATACTCAAGAGCTTGAAGTTTTGGCCTCTAAGAAGATAAAAGCGTTCGCTATGGAGTTTATGCCTCGGATTACGAGAGCACAATCAATGGACGTTTTGTCATCTCAATCTAACCTTGCCGGTTATAAGGCTGTGATTGATTCAGCAGCTCACTTTACACAAGCGATGCCGATGATGATGACGGCTGCTGGCACGGTGCCGCCTGCGAAAGTGTTTGTGATGGGTGCTGGTGTTGCTGGTTTGCAAGCGATTGCGACAGCCAAACGCCTTGGCGCGATTGTGACAGCGACAGACGTTCGCCCGGCTGCGAAAGAGCAAGTTGAAAGTCTTGGTGGTAAATTCATTGCTGTTGAGAATGATGAATTTAAGGAAGCAGAAACCGCTGGTGGTTACGCCAAAGAGATGTCTGATGACTATAAGCGTGAGCAAGCTGAACTTGTTGCGAACCACATTAAAAACCAGGATATTGTGATTACAACAGCGCTTATTCCAGGGCGTCCGGCACCTAAATTGATTAGTGCTGACATGGTTCGCTCTATGGCAACTGGCTCTATCATTTACGATATGGCTGTTGAGCGCGGCGGTAACTGCGAATTGGCAAAACCAGGTGAGATAGTTAATGAAAATGGCGTTCTTATTATGGGGCCGCTTAACATTCCTGGAGCTCTTGCGGGCAATGCTACCAGCCTTTATGCGAAAAACCTTTATAACTTCCTAGCTCTAATGATTGACAAGGAAGAGGGTTTGAAAATTGATTTTGAGGATGAAATCATTCAGGGCACTTTGGTGACTAATGATGGTAAAATTGTTCATCCCAGATTAACAGGGGAGACAAGCTAATGACTAAAGCAGTCCTTTCATTATTGAGCTTTGTTGGTGCGATTATTTTGAGCGCTAACCCAGCTTTGGCGGCAGGTGCAGGCTCAGATGTGAGCTCTTTTACGTACCTTTTCGCAATTTTCGTATTGGCGATTTTTGTTGGTTATTTTGTAGTTTGGGCTGTTACGCCTGCGCTTCATACACCGCTGATGGCTGTGACTAACGCAATTTCGTCTGTGATTGTTGTGGGTGCACTTTTAGCTGTTGCTGTTGATAGCAGTGGCCTTGGTGCTGCAAATATTTTCGGGTTTCTAGCGCTTGTTATGGCGGCGATCAATATTTTTGGTGGCTTCCTTGTGACGCAGCGCATGTTGGCCATGTATAAGAAAAAGGACCGCTAGGACCATCATTCTTAAATAGAAATTGATGATGTTTTAGCCTTTGTTTGATGCACAATTCGTTTTTGATAAGTGATTGTGTTTTAAAGGATTAATTTTATGTCTCCAGATCTAATTGCTTGTCTTTATCTGGCCTCGGGTGTGCTTTTTATTTTAAGTCTTAGAGGTCTTTCTAGCCCAGCTTCTTCTCGTCAGGGTAACTTCTTTGGTATGGTTGGTATGGCCATTGCCATTGTAACCACCTTGGCTGCTGTTCCTTCAATTTCCAATATGTCATGGTTGATGATTTTAGCTGGTCTTGGTGTTGGTGGATTGATCGGCGCGATTATTGCCAAGAAAATTCCGATGACCGCAATGCCGCAACTTGTTGCTGCATTTCATAGTCTTGTTGGTCTTGCTGCTGTGTTTGTGGCAGCAGCTGCTTACTATGCGCCTGAAGCTTTTGGGATTGGTCAATTTGGGAATATCAATGCGGCTAGTATTATTGAAATGTCATTGGGTGCTGCGATTGGTGCGATTACCTTTACTGGTTCTGTGATTGCGTTTGCTAAACTTGATGGCCGTATGTCTGGCGCGCCTATTATGTTGCCTGGTCGCCATTTGATTAATATCGCGCTTTTCCTCGGCATGATTTACCTCATCTATATGCTGATCGTTGGTCAAACAGAATTTACTTTCTGGGCGCTTGTGATCACCGCTTTTATCTTTGGTGTTCTTATCATCATTCCAATTGGTGGTGCTGATATGCCTGTGGTTGTGTCGATGCTTAACTCTTATTCTGGTTGGGCGGCAGCTGGTATTGGTTTTACTCTTGGTAATGCAGCTTTGATTATCACAGGTGCTTTGGTTGGTTCATCAGGTGCTATTCTTTCTTACATCATGTGTAAGGGCATGAACCGTTCATTTATCTCTGTTATTCTTGGCGGCTTTGGTGGTGAAGCTGGAGGCCCAGCTGGTGATGATGGTGTTCAACGCACAGTGAAACAAGGTTCGGCTGATGATGCGGCGTTTATTATGAAAAATGCTGGTAAAGTTATTATCGTCCCTGGTTATGGTATGGCAGTGGCGCAAGCTCAACACGCTCTTCGTGAGATGGGTGATGAGCTGAAAGCGGCTGGTGTTGATGTGGCTTATGCTATTCATCCGGTTGCGGGGCGTATGCCTGGTCACATGAATGTGCTCTTGGCTGAGGCGAATGTGCCTTATGATGAAGTGTTTGAACTTGAAGATATCAATAGTGATTTTGCTCAGGCTGATGTGGTTTATGTAATCGGTGCGAATGACGTGACCAACCCAGCAGCGCTTGAAGATCCGCAATCTCCAATTTATGGTATGCCAGTTCTTGAAGTTTGGAAGGCTGGTACTGTGATGTTTAACAAGCGTTCGCTGGCATCAGGTTATGCTGGTATTGATAACACTTTGTTCTATCGTGATAACACAATGATGCTTCTTGGCGATGCGAAAAAGATGACAGAAGACATTGTTAAATCACTCTAATAACAAGCTAGCTTGTATTGTTAAAATGATAAAAGCCGCCATCGGAAATTTTTGATGGCGGCTTTGTTTTGTCTCATTCTATGTGCAGGTTACGTTCCGGAGTTTACGGCCTAGTACTATTGAGGGATTTTCTAAGGGATGGCATCTTTTAAATATATTATTAAACGACCTCAAATTTTTGATCGTTTACGGGAAAAAGCTGCAAAAAACAAAGTCAGTTTTGCTCTATTTGAATTTGTTCTTTTTGGAATGAAACAAGCTTGGGCTGCATTGTTTGGTGGTTTGTTGCTGGGCTTTATTTTGCTCTCCTCGGTCTGGTATCCAGGCTCTGATTATCTCCATCGGTATGATTTTTTATTTATTGCAGCGCTTTTAATTCAAGGAAGTTTGTTGCTTTTTAAGCTTGAGACCTGGGAAGAAGCTAAAATTATTTTGCTGTTTCACATTGTTGGCACAGCTATGGAGATTTTTAAAACGGCGATGGGATCTTGGGTCTATCCGGAAGAGTGTATTTTTTATATTGGGGGAGTGCCGTTATTTTCAGGGTTTATGTATTCGGCCGTAGGGTCTTACATGGCACGAGTTTGGCGGGCCTTTGATTTTCGTTTCGAAGGTTACCCACCTCTTTGGCAAACCAATGTTATTGCTGTACTTATCTATTTAAATTTCTTTACTCATCATTATTTGCCTGATATTCGCTGGGGGTTGTTTATGGCTCTTGGAATAATATATTTTAAAACACGGGTTTATTTCAGGGTTGATCGTAATCATTATTGGATGCCTTTGTTGTTTGGCTTTTTGCTTGTGGCAATTTTTATTTGGTTTGGTGAGCAAATAGGAACCCTTGCCAAAGCCTGGCAATATCCTAACCAGACTAATGGCTGGCAGATGGTATCGTTTGGCAAGCTTGGGTCTTGGTATTTATTAATGATTATTTCTTTTGTCATGGTGACTTGGTTAAATCCGATCCGTTCGGTAAAAGAAGATAAAACAAGTTAAGTTTTGTTCGTTCAGTTTCGTTCAATGAGGGATGATTTATGAGTTGGTGGTTATGGAAAATTGTTTTAGCGCTTTTCTCGCTTTATATGGGTGTTGCGCTTGCTTTATATTTCCTGCAAAGAAAATTGGTGTTTTCACCCAACCCGACTTATGTCTCACCAGATGATATTGAGCTTAAGGGAATTGATGAAGTTGTTTTAAAAACCAAGAAAGAAGGATTTAAGCTTTTCTCTTGGTATGCGAAAGCGGCACCGAATAAGCCAACGCTTTTATTCTTTCATGGGAATGGTGGCAATGTTGCTAACCGGGAAGAAAAATTCAGGCAATTGATGGCGGAGGGCTATGGTGTTTTTATGCTTGGCTATCGCGGGTTTGGTGGCAGTGAGGGAAAACCTTCTGAAGAAGCTTTCGTTAAAGATGCGTTTTTGGCTTATGACTATTTGCGTGAGACCATCGGTTTAAATGAAACTCAAATCGTAATTTACGGTGAGTCGATTGGCACATCAGTTGCAACACAATTGGCGGCTCGTGTTGAGGCGAAGGCGTTGGTGCTTGAAGCGCCGATGTCATCGGTAACAGCGGTTGCGCAATCACGATATCCTTATTTAAGGGTGCGGCCATTTTTAAGAGACCGCTTTGAGTCAGATCGGCATATTGCATCGATTTCTATGCCATTACTGATTGTTCATGGCAAGGAAGATCAGGTAATTCCTCTTGAGTTTGGTAAGGCATTGTTTGAAGCTGCTATCGAGCCAAAGCAAATGGAAGTGATTGAAGGAGCGGGACATAATGATTTATATGAGCATCCGCTTGTTGAGAAAGTTGTCCGTTTTTTATCTTCTTTAGATGTTGAGTTAGAAGCTCAAGATTAATAAAAAATAGGCCCTATTTTGTTTTGAAATGCTTCAGGGTTTAATTGCAACGAATTGGTTTCGCGTGATTATTTAAAAGGTTTTGATTTTGGTTTCCATTGTCGAAAAAGTTTCTGAAAAAGTGAATGTTGATGAAGTGGCGCAACTTGCTGAGGTGGCAGCTGAAAAGACATTTTCGCTTTCTATAAAAATTGGCATTGCGGCTGCGCTTCTTATTGCTGGTTTCATTCTAGCTCGATTGGCAGCGGCTGCTATTCGCAATCAATTTGGTTCGATCAAAGGGGTTGATCAAACTCTGGTTCCGATCTTAGCGCAAACGATACGTTATGCGATTATCTTTTTAACGATTGTTATGGCGCTGGCGAATTTTGGTGTTGAGACGACTTCTTTTCTAGCTGTCCTTGGTGCTGCCGGTTTGGCTATTGGCTTGGCTTTGCAGGGGACCTTACAAAATGTCGCTGCGGGTATTATGCTTTTAGTTATTCGTCCCTTTAGAAAAGGGGATTATATTGAGGCTGGGTCTGTTGGCGGTACTGTTGATGAAACAGGTCTATTCATGACCAGGATGCATACGGTGCAAGGGTTGTTTATTGCTGTACCAAACTCTATCCTTTGGTCAAACACTATCACGAATTACAGCCGGTTGCCTCGCCGGCGCTTTGATATGCAAGTTGGTATTTCTTATGATGCTGATCTTGATAAAGCGAGGGATGTATTAATGCAGCTTTTGCTTGATGATGGGCGCGTGCATCGCTCTCCAGAGCCTTTGGTGGTGGTGAGGGCTTTAGGTGCAAGTTCAGTTGATTTGGAAATTCGGGCCTGGACCGATCGGCAATCTTATTGGGATTTTAATTTTGATATGACCCGTAAGGTTAAATTGGCACTGGATGAAGCGAATATTTCTATTCCTTACCCTCATACGCAAATTGTGATGTCACCTGAGATTTTAGATAAGCTCTCAGGCGGACAGGCCCCTAAACAAACGAGATCTAATCAGGTTCAAGGATCTCATGATACTGGGTCAGATAATAAGGGCTCAGATAATACAAATGAAAAGAGAAATAAACCAAAACCAGGTAGTGGGCGCCGAGGAAGAAAACCTCGCAATATTCCAGCTTAAATATGTCTGGATTATGCGAGGTTTGTTTGAAATTTTTTAGGTAACGCTTTGGTTATTGTTTTGGTGGCAAGTTCACGCTTTCCTCTTTTTTGTTCATAAAGCTGCTTAGGATAGCGGCTGCACCGGCCAGACCACCACCATTTTCACTTGAGACAACGGTGTGAGGAACCAGACGGCTTATTAAGCTGACGAGTTCTGGTTTGTTTTCTAGGGTTGATAGGACTTTATCTAACGCTTGTAGACTTGTAACGCGGTCTTTACCCAAAACATTTGCTTGAGCGCTTTGCCCTCGTGCAAGTTCTTCTAGGAATTCTCTTTCAGCACGGCCTAAAGCTGCGCGTTCTAACTCTCTTTGATTAGCGACTTTTACTGCGATTTGAGATTGAACGAGCCGTGGTTGTTCGTTCGCAGTTGCGCGAGCTTGTTCTGTCTCAATACGTTTTTGTTGCGCACTGGTTTCTCTTGCATAAGCAAGTGAGAGTTGATCTGCTAATTGGACGCGCAGACGCGATAAGAGTAATTCTGGTGGAATGGCCGGTTCACCGATGCGGATTTCTCTGATTTCTACACCGGCTTTTCTTCCCTCCACTTTGATTAAGCTTTCGATTGTGGTCTCGATTGCTTCTCTATTTTCAATGAAGTCGAGAACTTTTGTTGGTCTCACGACAAATGTTTCTGTTCCATCTTTGTTTTTTTGAGGGACGCGGACATTTGACCCAGCTACGTTTCGCACGATTGAGCGAATGGCTGGTGTTAAAATGCGGTTTTCAATTTGACCAAGCCCGCCTACAGAGCCCACAACAACAGGCGCATTCTCTGGGCTGACTTGCACAAGAGCTCTTAGCTCAACAGGAATATCCCAGCCTTCAACTTTGACAAATACAGCTCTGTCTGCTGCGCTCTTTGGAGTGACTTCGTTTGTGCTGCGTTTGTTTTGTTGGATATTACCTTGTTGATCAACGGATAGATCAATATGGCGTTTGGTGTAGCCGCCTTTATATTCCCAAGTTTGAACTCGGGTGTCGACGAGTGTTACTTCATAGGCTTTATGATTGAGATAGTAAGCGCCAGGAAAAAGAGGTTCTTTCCAAATACCAACACAGCCTATGGTGACAAGCGGAACTGACAGGGCACCATTTGCAAGGGTTGATGCGGATACTTTTTCAGAAACGCAGTTTGTGCCTGGTTTTTTAACATTCGATTTTACGACGCCAACATGACCAGCAGGGATAATTGTTGCTTTGGTGTTTGGAGATATTTCTACATCAAATAAATAACGATTAATGCGATAGCTACCCGGTTTTAAAACTGTTTCTTGGGGGCCGCGATAGCCGCCATTTTGCAAGTATGTTTTGGCATCCAGCATGGCAGATACTTTATCATCTGGAATGGCTGGTGCTATGAACATGCCATCTGGCATTGGCGCCCCATCTAATGAGGTGATTTCACCATAGCTGCCTTCTGGGATTTTGAGAGTTGGGTATTGTTCTACATCATATAAAACACGAATAAACGGGCTGAAGTGAAAACCAGGACCAAGGATACGAGCTTGTGGACCTTTTTGACCTTCCAATGCGATAATGCGACCTTCTGGTAATTCTTCAAATGCATAAATCCGTTTTAAATGCCCAACTCGATTGGCATCAATATTGACGAAAGAGGTTGAGGCAAGCGAGAAAAGACTGAAAATTATGAGGGCTGCGCCGATTATTTGGGGAGAAATTTTTGAACGTTTTTTCTTATCCCCTTCTTCAGTACTTATTTCTTCCGGTGTTTTTTTCGAGAAATAATATATACCGACAGCGAGTGAAATAAAACCAAGTAAAATCCAAGTCATTTTTTCTGCTCCATTGAATAATATTCTGATGAATATTCTAATTTTCCGAATTTTCGGCATATTCAACGGATTTTGTTAAATAATTCACCTCTAAACATAGTTAATTTTTTATTCTCCTATTGATTGAGTTAGGTAGCCTGCAACCTCTTTTTTTTGAAATGCCAATGAATTGGGTTCTTGGACTGTTTTTTAGCTAAAAGATGTATGTTTTTCTCACTTGGCGTGCTCGATTTTTCATTTAAGGTACGGTATATCTGGCGTGTACATTTTGATGAGAGAGACTTTTTATGACTGATACCCCTACTAATGATCGCCCTAAAGACCGCCCATGGTTATTTCGTACCTATGCGGGTCATTCTACGGCAACTGCTTCAAACGAGCTTTACCGTAAAAATTTGGCCAAAGGTCAAACCGGGCTTTCTGTAGCGTTCGATTTGCCAACGCAAACGGGCTATGACAGTGATCATGTTTTGGCAAAGGGTGAAGTGGGTAAGGTTGGTGTGCCGATTTCTCATCTTGGGGATATGCGCACGCTATTTGATAGTATTCCTCTAGAGAATATGAATACCTCTATGACGATTAATGCGACCGCTGGGTGGTTGCTCTCTCTTTACATCGCCACAGCTGAGGACCAAGGGGCTGATCGCAAGAAGCTTGCTGGCACGGTTCAGAATGACATTATTAAAGAATATCTTTCTCGCGGTACATATGTGTTCCCGCCTGAGCCTTCTATGCGTCTTATTAAAGATGTGATCACTTATTCATATAAAGAAGTGCCTAAATGGAACCCGACAAATGTGTGTTCATATCACTTGCAAGAAGCTGGTGCGACGCCAGTGCAAGAGCTTGCCTTTGCGCTGGCCACTGGCATTGCGGTTCTAGATATGGTGAAATCTTCTGGTGAGGTAGCACCTGAAGATTTCCCGAAAGTGGTTGGGCGGATTTCGTTTTTTGTGAATGCTGGCATGCGCTTTGTAACAGAACTATCTAAGATGCGCGCCTTTGTTGATTTATGGGATGAGATTACCCGTGAGCGTTATGGTGTTGAAGACCCGAAATTCCGCCGCTTCCGTTATGGTGTGCAGGTGAACTCATTGGGGCTAACTGAGCCACAACCAGAAAATAATGTTTACCGTATTCTCATTGAAATGCTGGCTGTTGTGCTTTCGAAAAATGCGCGGGCCCGTGCGGTTCAGCTGCCTGCTTGGAACGAAGCGCTTGGTTTGCCGCGTCCGTTTGATCAGCAATGGTCAATTCGCATGCAACAGATTATGGCTTATGAAACTGATTTGCTTGAATATGGTGATATTTTTGATGGCTCAGCTGAGATCAATCGCAAGGTTGAAGAGCTGAAAGCGGAAGCGCGTGACGAGCTTGCTCGCATTGAAGAAATGGGCGGTGCGGTTGCGGCTGTTGAGAGCTCTTACATGAAGCAAAAGCTGGTTGAAAGTAACACAGCGCGCTTGCGTGACATTGAGCTTGGTGACCAAGTTGTTGTTGGCGTGAACAAATGGACAGAGAGCGAGCCGAGCCCACTGGCACAAGGTGCTGATGGCGGCATTCTCACTATTCCGGATTGGGTTGAGCAAGAGCAGATTGAGCGCTTGCAACAATGGCGCGCTGATCGTGACCAGGCGGCTTGTGATGCAGCTGTTGCTGACTTGAAATCTGCAGCGCAAGAGGGGCGCAATATTATGGAGCCTTCGATTGCGGCTGCGAAAGCTGGTGTGACCACAGGTGAGTGGGGCAGCGCCCTTCGGGAAGTCTTTGGTGAATACCGCGCGCCAACGGGTGTTGGTAAAGCGGCTAATGTTGATGCCTCTGGTCTTAGTGAAGTGCGCGCCACTGTTGACGCTGTGTCTGACAAGCTTGGCCGCCGTGTGAAGTTCCTGGTTGGCAAGCCTGGTCTTGATGGGCACTCAAACGGTGCTGAGCAAATTGCAGTACGCGCTCGTGATGCCGGCATGGAAGTGGTTTATGAAGGCATCCGCCTCACACCTGCGCAAATCGTTAATGCGGCCTTGGAAGAAGGTGTGCATGCAATCGGATTGTCTATCCTTTCTGGCTCTCACGTACCTTTGGTGAAAGACGTGCTTGAGCGTATGAAGACATCTGGCATTTCTGACATTCCGCTTGTTGTTGGTGGCATTATTCCGCCAGAAGATGCTGAGCTCTTGCAAGCGGCAGGTGCTGCTGCGGTCTATACGCCCAAAGACTTCCAGTTGAATGATATTATGGCGGATATTGTGAGGCTCATCGATGCTAAGAGTGTCGCCGCTTAAAAACGGATCTTTTCCGCCCCACTGTCGTTAAGGTGATTTTTGCGGTGCTCAAATATGCTCTAATATTATGCGCTCCTCAAAACCACCTTGCCTAGGTGGGGCGAAAAACCTCTCGTTTTTTTGTCTCACGGGCAGTGGTAATTTTTGTGCTTAAGTTACCTACCAACAATCGTGGTGATTAACTATTCCCAATATCATCAAGGTGTTTCTGCAACGAGAGTTTATCAAGGCTGGCGAGTGGCAGATTGACGAAGATGGAAATTCTTTGTTCTAGCATCCGCATTGTATCTGCAAAGGCGTAGTGAATTTCAGCGTCGGTTCCTTCAGCTGCTGCTGGGTCTGGTACACCCCAATGTGCTGTCATAGGTTGGCCTGGCCATACGGGGCAAGTTTCATTTGCCGCGTTATCACAAACAGTGAAGACAAAATCCATTTTAGGGGCGTGTGGGTCAGTAAACTCATCCCAATTTTTTGAGCGAAAGAGGCTTGTGTCAAAATTTTGGTTGGCAAGAAGCTGTAATGTGTGGGGGTGGACTTCGCCTTTTGGCATGCTGCCCGCGCTATAGCCTTTAAAGTGAGGTCTACCAATTCTGTTAATCACGGCTTCACCAATGATGGAACGTGCCGAATTGCCTGTGCATAGAAATAAAACGTTTTTCACCTCTAGAACCATTTTATTCTCCCATTTTTATTTTATCTGTTTGTTGTTATGATTTATCAATTGAACTTTTACATAGCATATGTAATTAAACGTATATACGTTTTACCGTATATGTGAATTGGTGTATACTAAAAAATGATGGAACAGATCTTAACCTTTAAAACTCTGAGTGATGAGACACGTGTGCGGGCATTGTTGCTTCTGTCCGGAGAAGATGAATTGTGTGTTTGCGAGCTGGTGCATGCGCTTGAAATCTCGCAACCTAAAATTTCACGGCATATGGCAGCGCTGAGGGATGCAGGGCTTGTTTGCTCACGCCGGGAGGCGCAATGGGTTTATTATTGCATTAACCCTGAACTTAGCGGATGGCAGGCACAAATTGTAGAAGCCTCAATTGAAAGTGGGGGTACAGAAGCTATGGCCATTTCTGACCGAGATCGTCTTTTGGGCATGAAAAACCGCCCTGTTCGGCGTTCTTCATTTAAAGAAAGTGCTTGAACTTTAGCTGACGTCTGTTTCATCTTGCTTTGTTTTTTTATTCTTAAATCCTGTAAGATAGCTTGAATGTGATTTGGTTTCGTTCAGTGTTTTTTTTAAAGTTTCCTTTATGTTTGTCAGTTTGAAGGTCAGAAGACGCGTAGGGAATTTTCTTAAATGATGACACCGACCCATTTGCTTATTGCTGGTGCTGTGCTGTCTAAATCTGGCTCAGATAAGAGTTCGGATAGTAAAACCAGTTATGATGTAGGAAATTATTGGGTCTTTAATCTGGCCGTGATAATTGGTGCGTTGTTACCTGATTTTTCGATTTACATTCTTTTCGTTTGGGCTAAATTTTTTGCTCAAATTTCTTCTCATGAATTATGGACTTCTGTTTATTGGCAAGAACCATGGCAGACTTTTTCTGCCATTTCGAATTCAGTTCCTCTTTATGTTGGGTTATTGGTTGTAGGGTTGGTTTTTAAAGTTCGCTGGTTGCTGTTTTTGTGTGGGGCAGCTTTGTTGCATGTTTTATTTGATTTGCCGTTTCATCATGCTGATGCACATCAACATTTTTGGCCCATAACTGAGTTTCGCTTTCATTCACCGCTTTCTTATTGGAACAGGGACCATTATGGAGATGTTGTATCGATTGGTGAATGTGTTTTGGCGTTGATTTGTATTGTTTTTTTATGGCGGCGATTTGAGAGCCTATTATTAAAGATTAGCCTGATTTTAGCTGCTGCCAGTTATGGCTTGATACCGCTATATTTTTGGTGGAGTTTATCTTGACTGATTTTTCAAGCTATTGAGTTAAATAGCTTTATTTAGTGCCAATGTCGTCAATGCGTTGTTGCAAGGTGAGTTGATCAAGATTTGCATGGGGAAGGTTTACAAAGATGCTGACCCGTTGTTCAATCATTCGCATAGTATCTGAAAATGCGTAGTGAATTTCTGCGTTTGTGCCATTGGCAACGGCTGGATCTGGTACTCCCCAATGAGCGGTGAGTGGGAGGCCTGGGAACGCTGGGCAAGCTTCATGCAAAATTTCTTCTGTGAGTGTGAAGATGAAATTCATCACTGGCGCATCAGGCTCAGCAAATTCTTGCCAATTTTTTGAGCGAAATTCACTTGGGTCATAATTGTTATTGGCTAGAAGTTGAAGAGTATAGGGGTGGACCATGCCTCTATGAAAGCTGCCAGCACTATAGGCTTGAAAACGGCCTGCTGCATCTGTATTGCTCAATCTATTCATGACGGCTTCAGCAATGATTGAGCATGTCGTGTTTGTATTGCATAAAAACAAGACATTTATTTTTTGCTGCGTCATTTTATACTCTCATATTTTAACTTAATGAGCATGATAGTATTCTTTTGAAATTTTTTGATCTGACGATTTATAGAACTGTCAGACTTTCTTTCTTATGAGCGATATATCGTATCGATAAATAGGTGTATAGCTAAAAACATGGTTTAGTTTATCATTTTTGAAATT
>JAEPQF010000079.1 GCA_017640685.1 Hyphomicrobiales bacterium | reverse complement strand
AATATCTAATTTTATGGCGCTTATAATAGCACCTTTTCTTAAGCGTATCATTCTGTCTGCACTTCAGTTGCCTACTTGCAACCGTGCTACCCTAAAAGCGGTATCCACTTTTAGGTGACACGCTCTATGCCACTCGGACAGCACCAACCTTTTTCTGCCCATCTTTTGCTTTTTTGTATTTTAGCTTGATGCCTTTATAACGTATTCTTCCAGCTATTTTAGCTTTCTTGATTTCTCTTTTACTTAACTGTTTGCCAAATGGGATTTGGGACATGGGACTGGAGTTTTGCTCATCGCACCATTCACAATAATCATCATAAAGTTCGGTTGCAGTCGTTGATTGCCCTTCGGCTTTTTCAATTCGTTCTTCATAATAACGATCCATTTCATTTTTCGGTAATTTTACTGGATCTCTTTGATCTTCATTTGTTGCTCTTTGATTATTTTCATGGTCGTTATCATTATCACTTTGTAAAATATCTTCTTCTGTATTTAAGTTTGCGTCTTTCGCAATGGCAGTTTCAATCTGCTTTGCGGCTTGTGGTGTGCCTGGTAAGGCAACTGATAATCCAGCTGGAGCAATTTCTTGCAATTCTTCGCGAATTTTATCTTCTAGCTCTGGTCTTGCTGGACGCGCCATTTGGCTTTCATCCATGCGCCACATGCTAAAGACTACGAATAAGCCAAGAGCTGAACCAGCTTCAACGAGAAGTGATACTAGCAAGATAAGGCCTGTTTGAATTGACTCAAGTTTAAAACCAAAAAGACTTGCCAAGAAGTCAGCTTGCGGGTCTGCTTTGCCAGCAGCGGCAACAGAGCCAGCCTTTGAAATTTTACTGCGTAATTCTCTTAAGCGTGCATCAATTTTTGCAGCTTCTTCTGAAATCGCTAGTTCTTTTTTCAGGTCGAAGATATTAGAGCAATATTTGCGAGACACCCAGTTTGTTAAACTACATCCATTTGTAGCTTGCTCAACTGTTTGGCGCCTGCGCCCTTTCATTTTCACTTGTTTTGCATTCGCACGTTGCAATTCAGCTTCAACAGCTGAGGCTGGGCGATGTTTTGGCATCCATGCCAGTTTATCTTGCAAGCGCTTTAGCTCGACACGTGTGTCGTTATAGTTTGTCACTTGAATAAGCCGTGCGCCAGTGTTGTCTGCACGGTTCAAAGCGGCAAAACCAAGGCTGGAGGTTAATGAATAGCCGGTGCAAATAATTCCGAGTGCAATGCCGGCTAAGGCTTGTGCCCATTTTTTCGTCTTAAGGGCATAAATTATTAGGAATGGTACAATTGCTTTTAAACAATCGGCAGCAACGCTTGCCATACCATATACGTGACCATCAAATTCAGTATTGCCAAGACTGAAGCCAAAACGCCAATTCATAGCGGCTGATACAACCACCAGTGCCGACGCGGCAACAAGCCCTAATAGTCCAAGAATATGTCTCATGGACGACCTCCTTAAAATGTACCGACTAGAATTAGTCAGTAATGATTTAACTTTGTGGAAGTGCGTTCATCTTTCTTCTCAGTTCTTGATCACTTTTATCTTCTTTAATTTTCTTAAAAACAGCTTCATTTGAGTGTTTTAAATGGTTTAACCAATAAAACGCTCAGTCCCTCTAAATCACGATTGATTGAGTTGAACTTAAAGCTATTTGAATTTACGCGAACTGAATTTGACCGAAGACTAGAGGAACTAAAAAACTTGAAACGAGACAAACAACGATCAGTTAAGAAGACAAATTGATCTCGTGATTGAGATCGATTGAAAGATGCTCCACCAAACTTTTGGCTTTTACCGCCACGGAAAAGTTCAAAAATTTGGTGAAGAATAACCATCCTTGGAATGAGTGTTAATTTTAGAAAAACCTAAATTTAACAAGCACCTTGGACAGAATTTACCCCCACTACGTGCCACAATAGATAGCTGATTCGTCCCCTTTAGTGAATCTTCCTAAATTGTTAATTGTAGTTGGTATGCCACAGCTAATTAACCAGTCGTTAACCTTTGAATTCATTAGGAATTATCAGATTACCTCCGAAAAATAACTTCAGACGGACCAAAATCCGGTGATACAAAGGCTTAGAAAGTGTGCTAACATAATATTTTCCAATGAAAACAAACGACTAATCTTTAATTTTGTTTTTCTGCAAAATCGAATGTGTAAATTCTCGTTCTTGTATTTTGCTTCTAATCCCTGCATAAAGTTAAAGATAAATTTTCTTATTATTTTTCTCGCATTTGCATCATTATCCCAACTATTGAGAGTTTTTATTATGACCGATTTAGATATGCCGTCTTTAAGCACACGGATTGAGGGCCAAATTGGCTGGGTTGTTTTCAATTCATTGAAGAAATTAAACTCTCTCAATGAAGCGATGTGGCGTGATTTACCTAAGGTAATTCGAGAGTTAGATGAGAATAGAGATGTTCGTGCGATTATTTTTAGAGGGGCTGGAGAAAAAGCCTTTTCAGCGGGTGCTGATATTTCTGAATTTGACCGCGTTCGGGAAGGCGATGCCGCCAAGCATTATAATCAACTGAATACGGCTGCTTTTAAAGCCATTCAGGATTGTCAAACTCCAACCATTGCTATGATCCATGGATTTTGTTTGGGCGGTGGTTTTTTATTAGCGCTTTCAGCAGATTTGCGGCTAGCTTCCAAAAATGCTCAATTTTCAATTCCTCCTGCAAAACTTGGTCTTGGTTTTGACGTGAGGTGGTTAAGCCCTCTTTTGAAAATTGTTCCTCCTCATATAGCCAAAGAACTTCTATTCACCGCAGATCGTTTTAGTGCAGAAGATTGCATGTCTAAGGGCTTGCTGAACTCTATTCATGAAGCTGAAGATTTAGAAGAAAATACCAAAACACTTGCTCACAAGATTGGTGGTAATGCGCCACTTACGCTTAAGAATGTTAAGACAGCTATTGATGCGTTAGCTACTAATGATCATCACATTGATTTTGCAGCGCACGATGCTTTGGCGCAAATTTGCTATAACAGCAAGGATTATGAGGAGGGCCGTTTGGCTTTTGCAGAGCGGCGCGCTCCTCAATTTAAAGGCGAGTAGAACCTTAAAGGTTCATAGGAAATGAAAATTCATGGGAAATGGTTCACAGAAACAAGCTGATATCACGCTAAGTAACTGATTGTAGAAACTCGACCACACCAGCTTTATAAACAGGATCACCTACGGCGCGCATGTGGTCTCTATCTGGGATGGGAAGATGTTTGCCGCCCGGAATAAGCTCGGCAAGTTTATCGCCTTTGCCTGCAATCACATCTGTTGTACCAACCGCAACGAGGGCCGGCACTTTTATTTCAGCCAGACTTTCCGCTGTGACCGGCACTCTTGTTGAGCGGATACAGGCAGCCAGGGCTTTTAAATCACTTTTTGTTTGTTCGGCAAAATCACGGAAGTTTTTTGCTGCCGGGTTCGTAACATCTGAGGCTTTTTCGGCTTCTAAAGCTCTGGCGATTGGTTCTGGATTTCCAATTCCACGCACCATGTTATAGCCCATGCCCGCGAAAGTCACAGAGCGAAGGATAGAGGGGTATTTCATTGTGACAAATGCTGAGATCCTTGCTCCCATGGAGTACCCCATGAGGTGCACTTTATCTAAATTCAAATGTTTACAAAGCTCGTTTACATCCCCCGCCATTAGGTGAGAACCGTAGCTTTCCATATCATGAGGTTTTGCACTTTCCCCATGGCCTCGATTATCAAAAGATACAACATCATAACCGGCGTCTGTTAAAGTTTTGAACCAACTCCTGTCAATCCAATTCATGTGACTGTTTGATGCAAATCCATGAACGAGCAGGACAGTTTCTCCTTTTCCGCTCTTTTCGCCATCTGTTTGTGCAGATTGTTGAAAATAGGCAAGATCAAAGCCGTCTGACTGAAAAAATCCGGTTGGTTCCATTTTATCCTCTTTTTAGTGCTCCTTCAGTTGCCCACCAGAAACCGTCGCATTTTAGTGCTCCTTCGGTTGCCTACCAGCAACCGTCGCATTAGTGCTCCTTCGGTTGCCTTTTTTGAGGGGCCTTCAGGTTGCCCACTAGCAACCGGCCCGAGCAACCGTCGCATTAGTGCGCCTTGAAGTTTCCCACTAGAAACCGGTACTGTTAATACACTTTCTGCCCCCTAAAAGCATCTGTTAAATCTATCGCCCAGTGTTAAATCGTCACTTATGTTAGCTTTCCTCTATCATTCTTTGGCGAAGAAGGCTATCTTTAGTCGAATAATGATTTGGCACTTATATCGTGTCTTCATGAATTTGAATTTTCAGCCTTTATTATAGTTTGTAGATAGTAAAAGGCTTTTGCTGCGAATAGATTTAGAGGTAGGTTAATGGGACATATTGGAACACCACAATTCACCAATGATGTGGGCGCAGAAAAAATTGAAATAGGTGTTAAAGAATTTAAATGTATCGGTGCTAGATCCCCTTTTGATCATCCGCATGTTTATTTGGATATGGGGCAAGACAATGAAATCATTTGTCCTTATTGCTCAACACTTTACAAATACAATCCAAACCTTTCAGTCGCGCAAACAAAGCCGGCCAATTGCATTGTTGTGGATGAGACTGAAGACGCTTAGCATTTCTTTCTTAATTATCTGTAGATACCAATATTTGATCTAATGTTTTTTCTCTGCAGATATATTTATTTAGCCCCGTAGATGAATTCTGAGGAGTTTTTCAATGGCAACATCTCCTATTATTATTGTAGGTGGTGGCATTGGCGGCCTAACTCTTGCGCTTGAATTGGCGAAAAGAAATATTTCATGCCAAGTTTTTGAGCAAGCTTCAGAGTTTAGTGAAGTTGGCGCCGGGTTACAACTTAGCCCCAATGCGATGCGCCGCTTAGAGGCGCTTGGATTGGGAACAGCCCTTTCTGTTGCTGGCTGTGCTCCTCCTAAAATCATGATTGGTGATGCGCTTAACCGAAATAGCCTTAATGAAATACATTTGGGGGTAACCGCTCAAGAGCGCTATAAAGCACCTTATCTTGTTCTTGCAAGACGAGATTTACAAAGTATTTTACTTGATGCTCTTAAGGCTTATGATTGCGTTGAGCTTCTTTGTAGTAAGAAATTTATTACTTACTCACAAAATGCGCATCAGATTACGGCTGAAATGACTGATGGCTCTCATTATCAGGGGCGCATGTTAGTTGGCGCTGACGGCGTTTGGTCACGGGTGCGGCATATGTTTGAGCCGACACAAAAACCTAAGCAAACAGGATTTATGGCGTGGCGGGCTATGGTGAAAACCACTGATGCTCCCTCGCTTTTCACGTCTTCTAATGTTCATGCCTGGCTTGGCCCCGATAGTCATCTTGTGCATTACCGTGTCTCTGGTGGCGACAATATTAACATTGTTGCTGTGACCAAGGGAAAAGCCCTTGAAAAGACCTGGTCTGACGACACGCCAAAAGAAGCATTGTTTGAGGAAATTCGCCCCTTTAATGATGAATTAAGGCAAGCTGTTATGGATGTGCCTGACTGGACTGCCTGGCCATTGATGGTTTTAAAACCTTTTAAAAATTGGAGTAAAGGGCGCGCGGTATTATTAGGTGATGCCGCCCATGCGATTGTTCCTTTTTTAGCGCAAGGGGCAGCGATGGCCATTGAAGACGCTTCCTCTTTGGCGGCTCTCATTGCGGAAAAAAGGGATGATCATTTAACCGTATTCGAGCACTATAAAGCATTACGATTTCGGCGGTGTCGGCGGGTTTTATCTAAATCTATTTACCAAGCTCAAATTTACCATTCTGCTGGCCGATTGGCGAAAATCCGCAATAGTGGGTTGAAGATATTGCCTTCTTCTTTGCTCCTTCGCCAATATGATTGGCTCTATAAATATTAAAACTAAGGACAGAAGTTGATCCTTGTCATTATTCACAGGCTCAAATCGGCATATAAACGGCGTTAACTTAATGGCTTTTATTGCTAAGAACCTATATTGCAATTTCATATAAACTGAATATAGTCTTCGCTCTAAATGCCTCACCTTGTTAGCTGAAAAGAGTTGTAAAAACTGATGAAAATACACTTTATTTACGGTACTGAAAGCGGAAATGCGCAGTATCTTTGCGATGACTTTAAAGATGCAACCCCAGAAAATTTTGAATGTGAAATTTCAGAAATGAATAATGTGGATGCGACCAATCTTGATGGTGATACATTTTACGTGATTGTGAGCGCAACATTTGGCACTGGTGACGTTCCCAGTACCGCTGAAGATTTTTATGATGACCTCTTGGAAGAAAAACCAGACCTTAGCCATATTAAATTTGCGGTTTTTGGCCTTGGTGATGAATCTTTTGGTGAAACCTTTGCACAAGGTTCGCAAAAACTGATGGAAGCTATGCTTGATTGCAAAGCCCACATGATTGGTGAGCGCGGCATTCATGATGCATCTGGCTCTCTTCCTCCTGAAGTTGCTGGCCTACCTTGGTGGGAAGGTATTTTGGCAAAAATTACAGCTTAAAATCATAAGCTATCTGGACTTAGATTTTTCACGGACGCCAAGGGCGATCTCTTCGCCCTCTGACCGTTCCTCTCATTGGCGCACTTGCATTTAAAGAACAATACCTGCCTGAGGCATAACATTTATATTTATAACTCACACGCCTGGAAGATTTCGAGAAGGTGCGCGCTAATATACGGCAGGTGACTTTATAGCTTAGAAATCCTGCGGTTGGATTTGCTGGGTTAACGTGCCTGCCTGTTTTGGCTGCCATCTGACGCAGCACTTGTAGACGTGTTGGATAGATATGGCCGCTGCGCATACGCTCTGCAATATGCGTGTTATTCGTACCGATTGGATAAGTGATGTAACTGGTTGGTGAGGCAGCTGACAATGATCTGCATGTTCCCGCTAAAGCGCTTACGGGCAGCATAAGCCCTAAATAAGCAAAACTGATTAGCACAACCTTGGCAATAGGCTTTCTCATTTCTCTGTCCTCCCTTTACTCTCCTTGATGAAAAGATTCCCTTTTTCATTTAAATTTGTCGTTTTAAGGGGTGAAATGGTTCAAAATGATATTCAAGGCCCATAGCGCTTTAGATGACCTCCAACAGTTTTTAAATAAACTGATAAGATGGTGGTGAGTTTGCATTTTTAAAAGAGAGGTGTTTTGCCATGAGTTATATAGATGGATATGTGCTTGCAGTGCCGATAGCAAATAGAGAGACATTCATTGAGTATGCTAAAAGCGTTGATAACATTTTTATTGAACATGGTGCGGTACGTGTGATTGAAGCCTTCGGAGATGATGTTCCTCATGGTGAGCAGACCGATTTTTACAAAGCCGTTCAAGCGCGTGAAGATGAAACCGTGGCCTTTTCCTGGGTTGAGTGGCCTGATAAGGCAACTAGAGATGCTGGGATGAAATCCATGATGGAGGTCATGGAAGAGAATGACCTTTTTGACCAAGAGAAAAACCCTATGCCCTTTGATGGCGCACGGATGATATTGGGGAGTTTTCAGACGGTTGTTGAGATGAATAAAGTCACCTCTGAATAGATGACAAAAAACCCCAGAACCAATCTTTGATCCTAGGGTTTCATATTCAAAATTTTAAAATTACTTCACGCCGAGTTTTTTCTGCAGGCTTGAAGATGAGGTTGTGTATTGGAAAACAACCTTTTTATCTGGGTTGATATAAGCATTTACTTTTTGCGCCATTAAAGCGGCTTCATGGAAGCCTGAGAGAATAAGCTTTAGTTTGCCTGGATACCAGTTGATATCACCGATAGCAAAGATACCCTCCTCGCTTGTTTCAAATTTTTCTGTGTCAACTTCAATGAGATTTTCATGTAAGTTCAGCCCCCAGTTCGCAACGGGACCTAACTTCATTGTCAACCCAAAGAAAGGCAATAGACGGTTACAATTTACTAATGTATCGCCTTCTGGGCCTTTAATTGTGACGCCTGTCATTTCACCATTTTCACCGTGGATTTCAGTCATTTGCCCAAGATGGAAATTGATTTTACCTTCTTCACGAAGCGCTAGCATTTTATTCACGCTATCAGTTGCAGCCCGGAATTTATCACGGCGATGAACAAGTGTGACACTATTTGCAAGCGGTGTTAAATTCAATGTCCAGTCAAGAGCACTATCACCACCGCCTACGATGAGAAGGTCTTTGCCTTCAAAGTCTGACATTCTGCGAACAGAATAATGAACAGAGCCATTTTCATATTCCTCGATGCCAGGAAGTGGTGGACGTTTTGGCGTGAATGACCCCCCGCCAGCAGCGATGACCACATTCTTACAGATAAATTCTTGATTATCATCTGTTTTTAAATGGAAACGACCATCATCTAACTTTTCAATTTCATCAACCTGCTGGTTAAAATGAAATTGAGGGTCAAATGGTTTGATTTGCTCCATAAGCGCATCCGTTAATTCTTGACCCGAAATAATAGGGTATGCCGGAATGTCGTAAATGGGTTTTTCAGGATAAAGTTCGGCGCACTGACCACCTGGACGATCTAGAATATCGATCAGGTGACAACGGATGTCTAATAAACCAAGTTCGAAAACGGCAAATAGACCGCAAGGGCCAGCGCCAATGATGACCACATCTGTTTCAATTGGGGAGTTTGACATGAGATTTTCTTCTTTAAAACGATTGTTCTCTTTTTGAAATTTGCTAATTTAATGAGCTAGCTCATTCGCAAAGAGCTTTAAATTTAATTGATTGATGACTAAAGTTTAGAACTGCTTTTCTGGTGTATGTACGATCAACCCATCTAGCTCGTCTGTCACCTTAATTTGGCAACTTAACCGGCTGTTTGAGCGAACATCAAACGCGAAGTCCAGCATGTCCTCTTCCATCTCCTCAGAAGCTCCTGTTTTTGGAAGCCATCCCTCATCTACATAGACATGACATGTCGCACAGCTACAAGCGCCACCACATTCGGCTTCAATTCCTGGAATATCGTTTTTTCTTGCGACTTCCATCACGGTCATTCCAGCTTCGCCCTCAACTTCATGTGAGGTGCCATTATGTTCAATAAAAGTAATTTTTGGCATGGATACTTAACCGCGCTCCTTCTTATGATTGCTTGTTTTGCGCTTTAATTGTTTTTTAAGTCGCGCAGCAAATAGACTTAAACATTCATAGTAGAATGAATTTTTTATTCATTTAAGTAGCATTCATTTCTATTACCAGAGCTAAACGCCTCTTATTTTTCAGTTCTTCCCTATAATGCAATTAGCCTTGAGATTCCAGTCTCAATTGATTGAAACCGGTGAATTTGATGGTTTGAGACCTTCGTTATTTACGAGAAACGATTTCGTGTGAATTTATTTTTAAGAATAAGAGTTTAGGTGGGACAATGTTTTAAGGAATTGAAAAACTATAAAAAAGTAATTTTTTAGCTTCATTGATGCGATACTGAACGTCATCTCGCACTCATATGGAGCCTGCGTTAATTATAAAATCAACTCATATTATACATTTTGACGCAATTCCCGGTGAAGGGAAGTGCGGAAATCAAATCCCCTTAGGTATCAATGTTTTCATCTCACTTACAACTAGCTTGATTTAAGTCAGATCAGGCCTTGTATATATGAAATTGTACTTTCAACCTCTACGGACATATCTTTGACTGCTGCTATCTTTTCTTCATCTGTTAACTGTTCTGACTTTTGCTCAAACACTTCAGCTAAATCCGCTGTTTTCCAAGCTCCAATCGCTCGAGCCGATCCTTTAATCGTATGAAGAATATCTCTCCACTCTTGATTTGTTTCAGCCGTTTTAAGTCGATTGAGACATTGACGAGAATGACTAACAAAAAGCCCTAAAACCTCATTTTCGAGCTCTTTGCTTCCAAAAGTTTGACGTGATAAATGCACTAAATCAATCGGTTTTGATGGATATGAAGGATGCTCATTTCCCTCAGAGTGATGATCAAGTGGCTGATCTGATATGGCTTGACTTGCGACCGAATTCATAATGTTGCCCTTTAAAAAACGCACAACCATTGATTGTGCCCGTTGCCCGCAAAAAATATCTACATCATCATTATAGATCATAGGAGTTACGAGTTATTAAACGGCTTTGATTTTTAATAATAATTTTTCTTGGCTAATTTATAAGCATCATTATTGCACATTTTATTTGCTCTCAGATGAAAAGATTTAGTGATTCGGTGAGGCAATTATGTTACTGTTTAGGGGAGTTATTTTTTTCTCTCACTTTTTCTATCACAGAGAAAATTGATAATTTTCGTTTTAAAAGTACTTAGTAAAAATGTATTTTTGTTGAGGGGTTGTTCTTAAAGTCTAAAAACCTTTTTCGTCAAATATCAGGGTATGGTTTGATTGTATCAGTAAAACGAATTCATTCTTTCAATTTCTGATTTACTTAATCCTTATTTTGAATGAAATGAATTTTTGAATTGAATTCCTAGTTCTTAGTCTTTCTTTTCTTATGTTTTCACAATGCAATATTTGATTTTCAATTTGGATTTTATACCCCAAATTGTCTTAAAGGCTTTTTTAGATTTTTCTAAATAGAAACATCTTGTGATCTCCTTGTCACAAAGCACATATTTACTATTATTTGCAATGAGTTAAGCTAAATTTATGTTTGTGTTTTTTGAATAAACATAGGAATTTGTTGTTTTAGGTCCAAAACCTATGTGAAATATTTTAAAGCTTCACAGATTTGGCCGAGTTTTGACATATTGCAACTGTACTGATTTGGAAATTGACGGTTATTGATTGGAAACAACTCAAGTTTTGAGGACTATTTTTTTAGGATAAATAGCACATTTGTTTGTTTTGATAATTTACTGTTGTGACTGACATTCTTAAAAAATATCTCGAATTTTTTTAAAGTTGGTGGGCGGTTCACCAATTTTAAAATTGCTAGAATTGATTTTATTTTCATGCATCTCAACGAGGGCGTATTAGATGTATGTTTTGGCTAACTAATACTGTTTTGATTTTGCAATGTTTCTAGAATGAAACTTGCAAGGAACAGTCGAGGAATAAACTGATTTGCTTTTTATTTCGGTTTTGCGGATTTTGAGTAGCGGTTCTAGAGTTTGGGATAGTAACGCGGGTTAAGTATTGGATTATTGAATGGCACAGGAAAAACATCGACCTCCCCTTTCAAAGACGGCAAATAAAGGGGAAGCCGGTCAGCCAAAAAATAAAAAGGTTGGGGCCAACCTTCAAAAAGGGGCCAGTTCAAAAGAACATTTGGAAACTGGCTCACAAAATAAAGAAAAATCTCTCCCCCCTAGAGGCCGGATTGCTTCCGGGCGCGGGATAGATGGCGCACCACCTCTACCAAAGAGTGGGCATGCAAATAATCAGAGTGCGGGTCAACCTGGTGGGCCTAATATTAAATCTCGCTCGCAAAATTCAAAACCTGTTCGCCGGCAAGCTGAAAGTCCGGCATCTGAAACACCTAATGCTAATGTAAAGCCTATGAGCTTACGCCAACGGGTTGAGCAAGAACCATATCCAACACGGACCAATTCAGCGCCGCAAAACACACCTCCTTCATCTGAAGAGGAAGTGGATGCAACCGATCGCCGCCGAGCAGCACCTGCACGGCGACGCTTTGCGGCGAATGATGATGTGCCTTCTATTGGTGGTTTGATTTTTGCTCTTCAACAAAAACCATCTAACCGACCTTTCGTAATAGCGGGAATTGCATCTGCTGTTTGGCTTGCTCTTTCTTTTGGTTTGGTATGGACCGTTCTTCGTCCTGCTTTGGTTGAAGTGCAATCTGTTGCTGCTTTCTTCCAATCTGTTCCAGCGATGTCAACACTCGCTGCGATTATCATTCCTATTGCGCTATTTTGGTTTTTAGCATTGTTAATTTGGCGCGCTCAAGAGCTACGCCTGATGTCATCAGCTATGACTGAGGTGGCTGTTCGCCTTGCTGAACCTGATAAAGCTGCAGAACAATCCGTTGCTTCGCTTGGTCAATCTGTTCGCCGCCAAGTGACAGCTATGAATGATGCTATATCACGGGCACTGGGGCGTGCTGGTGAACTTGAGGCTATGGTTCATAATGAAGTGGCAGCGTTAGAGCGATCATACAGTGAGAATGAACATCGCATTCGCAATCTTATTGGTGAACTTGCACATGAACGCACTGCATTGACGAATGATAGCGAACGCATTAGCTCTGCCCTTTCTGGCCTTGGTCAACGTGTCACGAAGCAAATTGAGCATCAAGGTGTTCAAACCACGCAATTGCTTGAAAAAACAAGTGGCGCTGTTACTGGCAAGCTGATTTCATCTTCTGAGCAAGTGGCTCAATCCATGTCTGAGCAAAGTAACGCCGTTGTTTCTACCATGACAGCGATGAATGATCGTGTTGGCCGCGAAATGCCAGCCTTGCTTGAGCGAATGGGCAAAGAGCAAATTAAACTTGGTAAAGTGGTTGAACATGCCAGCCAAAACCTTACTGCGCTTGATAGCTCAATTGGTCACCATGCCGGCGCATTAAACAATGCTCTAACTGATCGCACTCAGCAACTTGAAGGCATTTTCCGTAAGCACGTTCAAACTATGAGCAATTCTATGGAAGAGCGCAGCTCTTCGCTTGATAATGCTCTTGGCAATAAGCTTCAGACATTTGACAATACGTTGATTTCTCGCATGGATGAGTTTGAAGACACATTAACCAACACCACGCAGAAAATTGACTCAGCCCTTTCAAACAAAGCGCAATATCTTGATATGGCCATTTCGTCTCGTGTTGCTGAACTTGATTCAGCATTGATCGAGCGCACAAAGGTTATTGACGCGGCCTTTACTGAGCGTTTGGAAGCATTGGATAATGCACTTCATTCGAGTTCTAAAACGCTTGACCAGGCCTTTGCTCATCGAGCTGAAGAGCTTGGCCGTTCGATGGATAGCCGGTCTCAATATATTGTACAGACCATTGGTGCTAAAACGAAAGAGCTTGATAATGCTCTTATGTCTGGCGCTAAAACCTTACAACTCACAACGGAAGATGTTGGCAAGCAAGTGATGTCAACCATTCATGGCCTTGCAGGGCAAGCTCAAGTTTTGAAAGAGGTGTCTCATGGTATGCAAAACCATGTCAGCCAAATTACAACGAGCCTGCGAGACCAAAGTAATTTTGTTATTCAGGCTGCGGCTCAGTTAGAAAATTCTCATGACCGCATTGGGTCTAAGCTAGGCAATAGCCAAAATCATTTGCAGCAACTGGTTGAATCGATTTCTCATCGCACAAGCGATCTTGATAATGTGATGGGGTCTTACTCAAAGCAGTTAGAAAACACACTTTCTTTAGCTGAGCAAAAAGCGAATGAGATCACTCAATCATTACATACGCGCTCTGCTTCTCAATCGATGGAAGCTCTTTCCGAGCTAACTCAATTGAGAGATGCTGCGACCAATCAAACAGAACAAGCCATCCTTGATATGAAGGACCGCATTGCTGCTGTTTCAAATGAAATGTCGAGCCAGATTAATTCTCTATCATCTGAGATTAGTGATACGCAAAGTCATTTAAAAGCTCAATTGCAGCAAATTCCAGACACCACTCGTAAGAGTGCGTCTCTTATGAGACGGACATTGCAAGATCAATTGAAAGCTCTTGAATCGCTTTCATCAATTTCTGCTGGCTCTGATCATGTTGATGTGTCAACGCCAGGGACTATGTCTCCTGATTTGGCTGGGTTCCAAGCGGCAATGGGCCAGAACAACAACAATGCTGGAACCCCTCAAGGTTCACTGCAAGGCCAATCTCTTGTACCGTCACAGCAAGGCCAAAAACAAGCAGGGTTGCAACCTAATCTAAACTCTGCGCCTGGAGCTGGTAATCTTGGAGCTGCCAATCTTGGCGGCCCTAATACGAATTCGCAGAACAACACCGGTATTCAACCTTTAGCGGGCAGCCAGCAACAAGCTGGGCAACAATTAGGTCAAGCACCTCAATCCGGACAAAAATCTGACCCTCTAGCCAACCCATTTGAAGCTGGGTTCCCTTCTCCTGACCTAAAGGGGCAAGTTGGTGGGACTGGCGGACAAAAAGATGATGCTAATCAGCGTGATCTTGAAATTGACGCCATTACTAATTCACTTGCTCAACGCGCAAGTGAACAAGCTGGTGGCAACGACCTCACCTTGAAAGCTGCTCCTCTTAATCAGCCAAGCAATACAGGACAATTGGGTGGTGGTCCACTCGGCGGTCAAGACCAAGGTGCTCAGAGCGCTTCTCATTGGTCAATGGGGGACCTTTTAGCGCGTGCATCTGAAAGTGACCCGCTTGGCTCTAATACAAAAGAAGATACGACATCACCTTTATCTATGAATAACCCAGATCAAGGTGGTATGGGGCAAAACGCGGCTCCTCCTATTAATATTAATGCGATTGCTCAACTTGTTGATCAAGCTGCTGCTGTTGAATTGTGGCGCACCTATCGCTCTGGCCTTAGAACTCAGGTTAGTTCTTCTGTTTATAATGATAATGGCGAAGCATTCCGTCAGATCTCCGGGCTTTATAGCTCTGACATAGCCTTTAAAGGCAATGTTGATCGTTATATTACAGATTTTGATCGCTTGCTTAATGAAGCTGAGGCGAAAGACCCGGCTGGCAATCTTTCAACTAAACATCTCACATCTGACTCTGGTCGTGTTTATCTTTTATTGATGCATGCAGCTGGTCGCATTGGTGGGTAGGAAAAGAAGTTTCTTTAAAGAGCTTCAGTTGCCCACCAGTAACCTCACCGGAGTGATGCTTCAGTTGCCTACTAGCAACCGCATTATTATCTCTCACGGCTATTTCAAGTGCTACCGCACTTGAGCCTGCGAGGGCGCGGCGCTAAGCGCCGGGCTGCGCCATGTCCCGACACCTGGCCTTGGTTGTTTGTAGGCAACCTAAAAGCCAACAAAGGTGTCACTCCTTCTTCGTCACTTGAGTTTCAGATAAAAGCGATTTGGGCTCAATTCGTGCTTCTAGTGTGTATTTAACCAGTTTTAGCTCCCCTGGTTTTAGCTACTTGGCCTAAAATTGATTGCACTTCGGTGCTAATGGGGGTATAAGCCTCTTTTTCATGCTGTTCACCCCTGGAGGAAGCATGATTTCAGCGCCTCATCTTAAATTTAATCAATGATGTGGGTTTAGCTGAGTACATACTACTAAAATTTAGGAGAAACTGATGTCTGACGTAGTAGAACTTAAAGCATCGGTGCGTGAGCGTGTCGGCAAGGGGGCCGCTCGAGCTGAAAGACGTGAGGGACTTGTCCCTGCCGTTATTTATGGCGATAATAAAGCACCAGAAGCAATTACCCTGCCTTATAAAGAAATTTACAAACAACTTCACACTGGTCAATTTTTATCGACCGTTTTTGAAATTGATGTAAATGGTAAAAAATCACAAGTTTTGGCTCGTGATTGCCAAGTGCATCCGGTAAAAGATTTCCCAATGCATGTGGATTTCTTACGCATTGGTAAGGGAACGAAAGTTTCTGTTTCTGTTGCAGTACAATTTCTTAATGAAGATACATGCCCAGGCCTTAAAAAAGGTGGTGCACTTAACGTTGTTCGCCACGAGTTAGAGTTAACTTGTGCACCAAATGCAATTCCTGATGTTATTGAAGTTGACTTGGGTGATGTTGATATTGGCGCCTCAATTCACATTTCAGATGTGACACTTCCTGAAGGTGTGACCTCAACAATTACCGATCGTGACTTTACAGTTGCCACCATCGCAAGCTCTGGCCCAACAGAGAAAGACGATGCTGAAGGCGAAGGTGACGAAGAAGAAAGCGGCGAAGAAGCAGCTTCTGAATAATTAAAGCACTTACTTATT
>JAEPQF010000078.1 GCA_017640685.1 Hyphomicrobiales bacterium | reverse complement strand
TTTTTATGTCTAAAACAAAATATGATAAAGCTTATTGAACCGTCTCATTTGGAAAAGCGACAAATAAAAAGACATCAAGAAAATATTACTTTTAAATTACAAGTTTCAACTGGAAGCCAATAAATTGATCAAGTACTGTAAAAACTTATAACGTGATAATAATATTATAATTGTGCGCTTAAATATAAAAAGAGATAGTTGTAAATTAAGTAATCATGATTATGTAGCTAATTAAATTTGGGCCGTAAAACAAAAAGAATGGCAGGGTGGATATGCCTCATCAAGCAGAAGTAAAATCATTCGGGTCAGTTGATCCTGTGTGGCAAAAAGTCAAAGAAGAAGCTGAGCAAGCCGTTGAGGCAGATAAAGTCATAGCTGGCCTCATCTATAATTCAATCCTCAATCATCAATCTTTGGAAGAATCTTTAGCCTATCACCTCTCGCAAAGGTTAGATCACTCAGATGTAGATGCCAGTGTATTAAATCGCACATTCAATGAAATTATCAATAATGATGAAGCGTTTAGACAAACCCTGCGTATTGATATGGCAGCCGTTTTCGAAAGAGACCCTGCTTGCAACCGTCTGCTAGAGCCCTTGCTTTATTTTAAAGGCTTTCATGCGCTCCAAACACACAGGTTTGCTCATCATTTATGGCTAAAAGGCTCCATTGATTTTGCATTTTATCTGCAAAGCCAATCATCAAGAGTCTTTGGAGTAGATATACACCCAAAAGCTAAAATTGGCAGCGGCATTATGTTTGACCATGCAACTGCACTTGTTATTGGTGAAACGGCTGAAGTTGGTGATTATACATCCATATTGCACAATGTAACATTGGGTGGTAGTGGAAAGGAAACAGGCGACAGACATCCTAAAATCGGAACGAATGTGATGATTGGCGCTGGGTCTAAGATTTTAGGCAACATCACTGTTGGTAGTTGCGCGCGGGTTGCGGCTGGCTCAGTTGTGCTTGAAGATGTTCCAAAAGAAACCACTGTTGCAGGTGTGCCAGCAAAAGTAATTGGTGCCGCCGGGTGCAATGAACCTGCACGCACAATGAACCAATTGCTGAATGTTGTCACAGAAAATGAAAAAAACGAAGCTGATGACGGTTGATCTTTGTCTTTAAAATTCATCTTTTCAATTGATTAAATAGCCAGCCTCTTATACACCTAATTCAACAAAGGGTAAGAGGCTGGTTTTATTCTTTTATCAAACCAATCCAGCCGATAAATAATATACCTTGCCAATAACAAATCCTGAAAGGGGAGACCTCGTGACCGCTGAAGAAATCAACAAGCTGGAAACATACCTGAAAAAACTTTTCAATTCAGATGCTATTGAACTTCGCAGAGCTCCCAAAGTTCAGGACATGGTCGAACTTCATAAAGGCGATGAGTTTCTAGGAACTGTTTATCGTGATGCCGAAGATGGTGATGTTTCTTATCAAGTGAATTTTGCTGTTCTAGATATCGATCTAGATTAAAACTGCGTCAGCCTATTATTGGGCCGCTACGTTAACCATTTTTCTAACAAAAGGTTAACGCTTTCTTAAAATCGTGAGATACTCTCTGAGATATCCAGTCTCAGAGGTTCAAGGATTTTTGGTTGCATTGCAGCCAGGTGCAAAAGAAAGTGAAAAGCAGTGGCGGCTTTAGATTTCAATATCATTCTTAATATCTATACATTAGCAATAGGCTTCACCGTAGGTGGCGTTTGTGCATCTTCTTTTGCGTTGCTGACAGGCCAAGCGCTAAGGTTTGAAATGGCGTCCAATCAGGGGCAACTCTCAATGGCTCTAGGATTTATCACACGTATCATTGCCGGGCCTTTTATGATCATGAGAAACACATTGCGTGCTGTATTGATTTCTGGAAGTGAGCCTTATTGGATTATGATCGCAATTGTTTTTGCGAGCCTCTGGAGCTATTGTCAAGGCGTGCTCATCCTTGAAACAGTCTGCCAACTTGGCGCTTGCGCATAATAATTCTTACCAATACAAAAATTAAATCCAATGAATGATAATCGTCTCATTCGTAACATGTTTGTTGTTTAATCACGCCTTAACTCGCCCCACAAAATTTTTATGCTAAGGGAAAAACAACAAATATGTCTGAAGAAATATGTATCAGAGCTGAAAATACAAATGATGAAAAAGCAATAACGGATCTAACAATCGCAGCTTTTAAAACGTTAGAAATCAGCAATCAGACCGAACATCTGATTATTGAAGCGTTAAGAAAAGCAAATGTACTCACCTTATCATTGGTTGCAGAAAGAGATGATTGTATCGTCGGGCATATTGCGTTTTCTCCTGTGACAATATCTGATGGAACAATCGGTTGGTTTACTCTGGCACCAGTTTCAGTTGCACCAACTTTGCATAAACAAGGAATAGGGTCAGCCTTAATAAAAGAAGGGCTAACACAACTTAAAGCGAAGGGGGCAAAGGGGTGTTGTGTCGTAGGGCATCCTGAATATTATAATAGGTTTGGTTTTATTAACCCTGATAATTTAGGCGTTGAAAACGTTCCAAAAGAAGCTTTCTTTTCTCAAAAGTTTGCAGGGAATGAACCTGAAGGTCTTGTCTCATTTCATGAAAGTTTTTCAATAGATGGCTTTTAAAATTCTGCTAAAGTAACGCTTATAAAGTTATAGTGCTTAACAAGTGTATTAACCCGGCAGTTGGGTTGTTGAGTGCGGATGCTTTATGCCGGTTGCTGGTGGGCAACTGAAGGCATGTCAAAAAGTAGGCATCTGATGCACAGAAAAAGCGGATGCTCGCGGCGGTTTCTAGTGGGAAACTGAAGCCGCAGCAAAAACTCCGGTTTCTAGTGGGAAACTGAAGCCGCACCAAAAACTCCGGTTGCTGGTGGGCAACTGAAGGCACGTAAAAAAGTAGACCTCTGAAGCACAAAAAACTTTCATCTGAAGGAGAATAAAGGACAGCATGCCCATTTATAAATTTGAAGATAAGTCCCCAACGCTCACTGATCCAGAAAAGAGTTGGATTGCGCCTACCGCTACCATCATCGGTGATGTGCGATTAGAAAAAGAAACAAGCATTTGGTTTGGTGCTGTTTTGCGCGGCGACAATGAACCCATTTCAATTAAAGCCGGCTCGAATGTTCAAGAAGGTGTTGTCATGCACACAGATCCAGGTTTTCCATTAATGGTGGAAGAGGGATGTACAATAGGGCATCAAGCGATGTTGCATGGCTGTACGATTGAAACAAATTCTCTCGTTGGTATGGGGGCTACAATTCTAAATGGTGCGGTCATTGGGAAAAATTCTTTAGTTGGTGCTCATGCATTAGTGCCTGAAAATAAAACATACCCTGAAGGCGTCCTCATCATCGGCACACCAGCAAAAGTGGTTAGAGAACTAACAGAAGACGAAATCGAAGGTTTAAAAAAGTCGGCTGCTGGCTATGTTTCAAAAATAAGTCGCTATCAAACGGGCCTAGAGCATGTCACTTTGTTTTAAATTCATTGTCATGCTCTAAGTTTTTATTTTAGCGTGTCTTTTTTCACAAAACCGGTATCCACTTTTGTGCGACACGCTCTAGAGGGAATCTAGGCTAAGAAATTAAAACATTTTTGCCGAATGGTAAGTGACAACTGTAGCCAGTTGAAAAAAATCATTTATTCAAAAGATGGATCAGCAAAGCTCTTAATTCTGCGGGCGCAACAGGTTTGGTCAATAACTCACAATTTTCCTGTTCAGCATGTTCTAACACAGCCGGGTAAGGAGTAGCCGTGACAATAACTGCCGGTAATTCAGGGGCGTTATAGCGATTGCGAATATGAGCCACAACTTCAGGCCCAACCACTTCATCTTTTAAATGATAGTCCGCTACAATGACATCTGGCACGCGCTCAACCTGATCAAGTTGTTCTTGAATAGATGAATGACTATCAGCCGCCAAACACTGTGCTCCCCAGCGAGAAAATAAGGTTTTCATAGCCACGCGGACGTTCGGATTATCTTCGATTAAAAGAATAAAAGAATCTTCTAATTTTAATTGAATGGGTTTGCTATCAGGAATGACAGAAGGTTCTTCAGGAATATCGTATTGTTGCGAACTAATCGGAACTGTCACACTAAAAACAGATCCCTTTCCAGGAACGGATTTAAAGTCAATTTCATGTCCTGCAGCATCCGCCATGCGCTTCACAATCGCCAAGCCAAGACCTAAACCGTCTTGGTGCACATCATTTTTACAACGATGAAACTCATCAAAAATTTTATCATGTTCAGAAAGAGGGATGCCAGCACCAGTATCCCAAATTTCAAATCTTAAATTCTTCCCACGGCGTCGGCATCCAATTAAAATGCCACCCTCATGTGTGTATCTAAGAGCGTTGGAAACAAGGTTTTGTAAAATCCGGCGTAAGAAAATAGGATCGGTACTTACAATTAAAGGAAGAGAAAATACTTTAATCTTCAAGTTTTTCTGATTGGCAACTGAACTAAAGTCAGCATGTAAACCTCGAATAATCCTATCAGCGGAAAACCGGCAAATATCAGGCAGACTAACACGAGCATCAAGTTTAGATATATCAAATAGCGTTCGAAGAAGTTCCTCAATTGTTTGTAAAGACCGGTCAACCTGCGAAATAAGGCGACCTGCTTGCGGTGAAACATCTTCTCCTTGTAGGGTCGACATGTTCAAGCGAGCCGCGCTTAGTGGTTGAAGCAAATCATGACTAGCGGCGGCCAAGAATTTCGTTTTACTACTATTAGAATATTCTGCCTGTTCTTTAGCTTTTGAAAGATCCTTGTTAGAGACTTCAAGCTCATCAAGGGCTGAGCGCAATTCAAGCGTTCTGGCTTTAACCTGTTCTTCTAATAAGATAGCTGATTGAAAAAGAGAATAACTATTCGCCCGTTGATCCATGCTTCGCTCAACCCGGCGAATGAGCGCGCGGTTGATTTTTTCTAGTTTTTCAATTTTTTCAGTAAGTTCAATCTCACGTTCTGAAGGCTTTCCAGGCAAATCATAGCGCTTTTTATTATTATCTTTTAAAAATAACACAGGCTTTTCATTATTCAGTTCTGGGGTTGAAAACGGGTCATTATCTTGAGTCATTTTCCAATAGCAATCCCTGAAAATGTTTGGTTGAGGTGCATAGCATGGATTTGCTCACCATAAGTATTAAAACCGATAACACGATTTTCTTTGTAAATCTGACTTATTTGCTCTCTGCTCTGATTAATTTCAGACATCATACGCCTTAAAACACAATCAAATCCTAGAATTAGCTGAGGCTGTCCATATTGAGATTTAATAGAATCAAATGTGGAATTTATGCCTTTAACCATGTCATCAATATCAGAGAGAGTGAAAACAATTCCTTCATCAATCGCACAATAAAAACTGAATGAACCATCCTCGTTTACCTCTTTGATGGAACGTGTGTAGCATTGCCCCCCAAAACAAACACAAAGCGGATGAGAAGCAAAACTCAAAAGGTCTAACTCACTTTCATTGATACCTAAGGCTTGCGCATAGGCCGTTGCAGCAGGCATTGCGTTTAATTCATGAACAATACGATTTTCGGGGTCAGCTTTTGTTACAACGAATTTAACTTGAGTAGGTATAAAACTATCACTTTTGAAAATATGAAGTGAAGGCCGGCTTTCAATGAGAAGTAAAATCGCTGCATCCTTTTCGATTTTACCATCATTAATGATAAAGGTTTCCGCAAAATCAAAGCCGTCAGCAGCAGACCCCCCTATAAGAGGAATATCCCCTAAAGCAGAATTAATGGCTGAAACCAGCTGTTCTTCTCTGTAACTTAGGCCGTCAACAAGCATGAGAGCAATGGTGTGAGTTTTTCCTTGATCACGCTTTGCTTGGAATTCATCAACTGCATGACTAACAATATTCTGGCCATAACCAATCGAAAATTCGTTAAGATTGGGAATGAAGGTTGCGGTGATACCAAACTCTTCAGCTTTAAAACCAATAGCAACAATAACGCCTTCTGAAACACCTTCAGGAGTTATTTCTCCTGCAGAGCTGCATCCATATATGGGAGTGTCCTTAAAATGCTGGTTAAAATCATGTAGAAATGGCACTGAGGAATGCTGCGATGAAAAGAAAACCAATATGAATGCATAGTCATTTTGATCTAGCTGCTGGATTAAATCTTGAGAAATACCGTTCGCATCAGTTTTATTGGAAACAGCGATTTTGAGGCTATCCACTTGTTGCTCAAAAAGTGATGAGGTCATTCAGTATCTCTTTATAAGAATTTAAGAGGCTTTCTAGCGCTCTAAATAAAAAAAATTACAAAACATTACCGTAAGTCTGCACAGGAATGGCCATAAAGTCCAGTTTTCTAAGGTTATTATGACTAGAGAATATCGAATAGGCTGGTAAACAAGACCCCATAAAACAAAATCAACCAATAAAATTTCAATAACAGACTGCTTAAAGAGCGCATGATATAAATTTTATTACCTTGGCTTGATTAAAAAACAAGGCTGAAGAGAGAGGGGTTTCTCATCAATTTATGAAGGTTAATTTGTCTTATAAAACTATGTGGCAAGTTTGACACATAGTATCAAATGCTTGCCCGAAAAACATCGAATCAGGTTAAACGATCTAGGTTGCAAGCTACCTACCACTTGATAGAAAATTCGGAAAAAATAGTTAAGCATTCAAAAGTTATACTAAAGACCAATGATTATCAGCGTACCGAGAAATAAAAATACAAAAACTACCCCAGATAAACGATGGCGAAGAGTTTTGTTAAGGCTAACATATTGTATTAATTGAAAAATATGAGAAAACTTCTATCCTCATTGCAATTAAGAATCACTTAACAAGATAGGTGTAGAATCTATTAACGATATTAAATGGGGATTACTCCCATGAAGATATTGCCCTCACAACCTAAAGTAAGTGAGGATGGTAAAGACTGTAATGGTTTTGTGCTGAAATATATGCGTGTCGAAAATAACACACGAGTGTACTTATTAGCTCACAATGTCACAGTTTATGTTTACGAACAGGTCTTGAATGGTTTAAAGATTCTGAACGTGAGGATTTCCGAGGGACGGGGGTCGAGCGGTTTTTTGTAACCACAATAAATAATAGTGGTGAATAACCGAAGGACCGTTCATTAGAGTTCACGACTTATATGCATCATAGTTTTCATGATGCCCGAACAAGAATAGGAGAATAGGAATGATTGGGGGATTAATTAAATCCAATCGCGTTGCAGCTTTAGCTGGTGCTGGTTTTGTAGCCGGTGCTCTTGCTGTAAGCCCAGCACAAGCAGCTGATCTTGGTGGTGACTGCTGTGCAGATTTGGAAGAGCGCGTAGCGACTTTAGAAGCTACAACAGCTCGCAAAGGCAACCGTAAAGTATCTCTAACCGTTTCAGGTTGGGTCAACACAGGCCTATACATCTGGGACGATGGTGTCGATTCAGATGCTTATGTTGTTACAGATAATGGTAATACATTAGGCACACGTATTACATTTGCTGGTTCAGCTAAAATCAACAGCGAATGGTCTGCTGGTTACACAATCACTATTGAGCCTCAAGATGCTGAAGCTTTACTAGGTGTTACTCAGCTTAATGATGATGGTGAAGCTGTTGCTGGAATCGGCGTTCTAGAAAGCTATATGTATGTGAAAAGCGAAAAGCTTGGTAAATTAAGCTGGGGCCTACAATCTCAAGCGACTGATAACGTAGGTATTGTTGATCTTTCTGGCTCAATCTTTTCATCAATCCCAGTGGTTTTCCGTGGTAATGCTTTCCAATTGCGTAGTTCTACTGGTGGGTCATTCTCAGCAGCTGGTGCAAATGCAGCTGGTTTAACAGGTGGTCTTGCTATCGGCAGCTTACTAAACTGTACAGGTATCGGTCTAGGTATCGGTAATGACTGTAACGGTCTTCTCACTAACTCAATCAAATATGAATCACCTACAATCTCAGGTTTCACTCTTTCAACATCTTGGGGTGAAGATGATTTCTATGATGTAGCATTAAAATATGCTGGTCAATTTGGTGACTTGAAAGTTGCAGGTGCATTTGGTTACACAAATACACAAAGTGACAATGCTAATGGTGTAGGTGCAGCTGTAGCAGCTGGAACAGACGTTGAGGTATTCTCAATTGCTGGTTCTGTGATGCACGTACCAACAGGTATCTTCGTTAACGTAACTTATGCATTCGAAGAAATCGATGCAATCGGTGGTGCAGCACTTCCTGCTGGTTTCGAAGATAGCCCAGACTCAATCTACATCAAAGCTGGTATCAAGCAAAAGTGGAACTCACTTGGCGCGACAGCTATCTACGGTGAATGGGGTCAATATAACGACCAGTACACTCTAGCATTGTTCAACAGCGGTGTAACAGGTTCTGAAGTAACTCGTTACGGTGCAGCTATCCACCAATGGATTGATGCAGCTTCAATGCAAATGTACGCTAAATGGAATACATTCGAATTCGAAGTTGATGGTACTAACGATCTTGCTAATGACAGCATCGAAGACTTCACAGAATTCACAGTTGGTGGCGTAATCTTCTTCTAATCCTAACGGATAGAAATTACGACTAACGAATTAAAGCCACTCCTTCGGGGGTGGCTTTTTTTGTTTGTAACTGCGGATGTTTTGTGGGCATCTGAAGCGCCCTTTAGTGCGGATGCATTGTGGGCATCCGAAGCACACTTTAGTATCAAACTGAATTGGTGAGTAAAAACAAGAAAACAGTTTAAGGTTTTAGCTCTCTTAGATTGATATTGGTAAATAAAATCAGGGGAACAATTTTGACTTCCAATGTATTGCTAAGGGGATTGAAAGATCATCTAGAATTTGCATTGTATGATGGAAACAGAGACGTAAACGCTTAACTTTAGGGATGAAATTAAAAGACAGGCTCAAAGTCCGCTTCTGTGGCTTTTCCCTTTTTTCGTGCGGGTGCCAGGCTTCCCACCAGATGAACGCGGTCGTGCTTTTTTAGATTTAGATCTCTGTTCTTTAACATCTGAAATCTCATCATTCGCGCCGCATGCATCTTGAGCATTTGAAGGTGCATTAACAACAGCGCCGGATGCATTGTGGGCATCTGAAGCACCTTTTAGTGCGGATGCTTCGTGGGCATCTGAAGCACCAATAAGACTTGGCCGTTCATTTGAGGGGCCCATTTCATCAAGGCTATTTTTCTTAAGACGAGATTTACGTTTTTTATCAATTGAAGGAACAGAAAGGTCACTGCCGCTAAATCGTTTAGAAAGCGGATCATTGGCAACGAGTAACTCTTGATCTTTTAAGCGTTTGATCTCATCTCTAAGGCGTGCTGCGTCTTCAAATTCAAGGTCCTCAGCCGCTTTCATCATTTTCTGCTCAAGATCTTCAATAACAGCCTCAAAATTATGACCAACGGTTGCAACATTATTTAATGTATCTTGCGCATCAGATGCTGCATCTTCATCATCATAAAGGCTATCAAGAATATCACCCACATTTTTAGCAACAGTCTTGGGCACAATGCCATGCTCAGTATTATAAGAAATTTGCTTCGCCCGGCGGCGCTCGGTTTCATCAATCGCTCGCTGCATAGACCCTGTGATGCGATCTGCATAAAGAATGACACGGCCTTCAACATTTCGAGCAGCGCGTCCAATGGTCTGTACCAAAGATGTCTCCGAGCGTAAAAAGCCTTCCTTATCCGCGTCAAGAATGGCAACAAGCGCACATTCAGGGATGTCTAACCCTTCTCTAAGTAAGTTAATGCCTATAAGCACATCAAAAGCACCAAGACGCAGGTCACGAATGATCTCTATCCGCTCTAAAGTATCGATGTCAGAATGCATATACCTCACACGAACCCCTTGATCATGAGCATATTCAGTAAGATCTTCAGCCATTCGTTTCGTGAGTGTAGTAACAAGCGATCGATACCCCTTTGCCGCAACAGCCTTACATTCATCAATCAAGTCATCCACTTGAGTATCAGCAGGGCGAATGATGATGTCAGGGTCCGTGAGGCCTGTTGGGCGAATTACTTGCTCAGCGAAAACACCACCAGTTTGCTCAAGCTCCCAATCTCCAGGGGTTGCTGAAACAAATGTCGTTGGCGGGCGCATCGCATCCCACTCTGCAAATCTCATTGGCCGGTTATCAAGACAAGAGGGGAGCCGAAACCCAAAATCGGCAAGTGTGCGCTTTCGCTTAAAGTCACCACGGAACATGGCATTAAGCTGACCAACTGTAACATGACTTTCATCAACAAAAACCAGAGCATCATCAGGTAAATACTCAAAAAGTGTGGGAGGAGGGTCACCGGGGTTGCGCCCAGTAAGGTAGCGCGAATAGTTTTCAATCCCCGCACAAGAGCCTGTGGCCCCCATCATCTCTAAGTCAAATGCAACCCGTTGCTCTAACCGTTGAGCTTCAAGTAATTTGTTTACTTTTTTAAGTTCAGCTAAACGCTCTTGTAATTCTTGTTTGATGCCAATCATCGCTTGGTCAAGGGTTGGTTTAGGCGTGACATAGTGCGAATTGGCATAAAGTTTCACACTCTCAAAACTATTTGATTTATGCCCCGTTAAGGGATCAAATTCAGTGAGCTCTTCAATCTCATCACCAAATAGAGAAATACGCCACGCTCTGTCTTCAAGGTGAGCCGGCCAAATCTCAATTGTGTCGCCACGAACGCGAAACGTGCCGCGGCCAAAAGCTTGGTCATTTCGTTTATAATGAAGAGCAACAATATCTGCGATTAATTGTTTATGCTCAATCCGTTCGTTTATTGAAAGTGGCAGCGTCATCGCTGTGTAGGTCTCAACCGAGCCAATACCATAAATACATGAAACAGACGCAACAATAATAACATCATCTCGTTCAAGAAGCGCGCGCGTGGCTGCGTGCCGCATGCGGTCAATCTGCTCGTTAACACTGGCTTCCTTTTCAATGAAAGTATCAGTCCGAGGGACATAAGCTTCGGGCTGATAATAATCATAGTAGGAAACAAAATATTCAACTGCATTATCAGGAAAGAAGTTTTTAAACTCACCATAGAGCTGGGCCGCGAGGATTTTATTCGGAGCTAAAATAAGAGCGGGGCGCTGAGTTTCCTCAATCACATTTGCAATCGAAAAGGTTTTACCGGTGCCTGTCGCTCCAAGAAGAACCTGGTTTTGCTCTCCCTCGCTTAATCCTTGAACAAGGTCTGCAATCGCAGTGGGTTGGTCACCCTTGGGTGTAAACTCAGACTGAATTTTAAAAGGCACACCACCTTCAGATTTAACAGGCCGTTCAGGGCGGTGCGGGACATAAGGCGCCAAGTGTTCTTCATGACAAAGCGGATGATTGTCAAGAAGCGGTTGTGACACTGTCGTCAAGACTGAAGATTTGGGTTTAGATGAACGAGTTTTAGCCATGGCTTAAATATGGTATGAGAGACAACATGAAACAAGGGAAAAATAATAAAAATTGAGTGATAAAATTCAGGAAAGCTCTAGCAATATTCAAGAATAAACTGGCTCTTTTTTATAAAAACAAAAGCTGTCATTGAAGAGCAAATCATTTAAAATACAGCAGATATTAAAATGGTGAACTCGAAAACAAAGTGTTTATTTATAGAGCATCAATATAGGATTAAGAATGGTGAGAACGGTGAAGTCATTTAAATTACGAATAATATTCAATATCTCGTTTCTTCTAAGTCTTTTTGCTTTTGCTCTAACTCTTCAAACATCAAATACGTTTGCTGGTAACCCCTCATATAATTGCGGCGGACGGTTAACTCCGAACGAGAGATTAATTTGTTCAAGAGATGATCTTTCCGAATTAGATCGAGAAGTCGCAGATGCTTTTCATGAACTGACTACAATACTAAACAGAGCAGCAGCCAATTTAGTAAGAAGAGATCAGTCTCAATGGCTCAGGCAACGGCAAAAATGCAAAAGAAATGTTGTCTGTACAAGAAACCTATATCTACTTCGCCTTGACGAATTAGCAAACAGCTTGAGTGAGCAACGTGCCTTTAGTACTCCTCGTAAAAATACAGAACAAGACAAAGTAAATAGAGAGCAATCAAACCAAGATAGAGTGAATTGCGCTTTAAGAGGATTATATCAATTAGGAGGAGTATGCGTAAATACTTGTCCACCAGATTGGGTTGCTGAACCTCGAGGAAAAATTTGCCGTGAAATGACAGAAGAAGAAAGAAATGGTGGTTTATGTAGTCCAGGCTTTACCAATGTAAGAGGGAAATGCATCCATAATTCTGAATTACAAAAGAAACAAAAACCACAAACACCAAAACATAATGGATCGTTGCCAAACGGCATTTACGGCATTTATGTGCTAGCCCATGGTGATAGTTTAAGAGTTGAACACACAGCAGATAAATTGCTCTATACCCAAAATAAATCTGGTAATCCAAACGAGCCGAAACAACCATTTCGCCTAACTTATCATAAAGGGTCTTATATCATCACGGATATTAAAAGCGGTTTGAGATTGCACGCGGATGGCAATGGTGATTGGAAAGTTTCTCTTAGATATCAACCCAAAGATGATTTTACAAAATTCAATATCACACCAGCGAATGAGGGTTGCTTCTTCATACAAACAGAAGCCTCAGCAAACTATTGGATTTGGGAACCAAATTCTCAAACCATTCAAGTGAGACCTCAAAGCGCGGGTGAGGAAAGTATGTTTTGCTTCCAAAAGCAGTAACCTCTAATGGAAAAACCAATTAAAGTTTCAAACCCCAATCAACAATCTTTTAGTGAACTCATCAATGTGTTTCTAAAAATTGGCTTATTATCATTTGGCGGCCCTGCTGCGCAAATTTCAATGATGCATCGCATTTTGGTTGATGAAACCAAATGGTTGAAAGAAAAGCAATTTCTCAATGCCCTTAGTTTTTGCATGTTCTTACCCGGGCCAGAAGCGATGCAATTGGCGACCTATGCCGGATGGCGCTTAAAAGGAATTTTAGGTGGCTTAATCGCCGGGCTCTTGTTTGTCTTGCCTGGTGCAATCGTCATGCTTGGGCTTGCCATCATTTATGCCTACTATGGCAATCTCACAATTATGAACACACTGTTTCTCGGCATCAAGGCTGCTGTTTTGATAATTGTGATTGAAGCACTCCTAAGAGTATCCAAAAAAGCTCTGAAAAATAATGAAAGCTGGTTCATCGCTATAGCCGCGTTCATAGGCATCTTTTTCTTAAAATTGCCATACCCTTTGATCGTTCTTGCAGCGGCACTTTATGGTTTTTTCTGCATGGCGAAAGAGCAGAAAGATGTAACAGAAAGCAAGCATCAATCAGTTTCGTTTCAGCGAACGGCAAGCACAATTATAATAGGGGGACTTATTTGGGCGTTGCCATTTGCAGCTCTTGCTATGATGTCATCCAACCCAATCTTAACCGATATTGGCTCTTTCTTTTCAAAACTAGCGGTCGTCACATTTGGTGGGGCTTATGCAGTTCTGGCTTATATGGGGCAAGACGTGGTTAGCCAATATGGTTGGTTAAATCCGGGGCAAATGATGGATGGTCTAGGGCTAGCTGAAACCACTCCAGGGCCCTTAATTCTGGTCACAGAATTTGTGGGCTTTCTAGCTGCATTTAAAGAAGGAGGAATTTGGCTTGGTGTAAGCGGCGCTTTAATGACGCTTTGGGTCACCTTTGTGCCTTGTTTCTTATGGATTTTCGCGGGCGCGCCTTATATTGAATGGATCTCCGCTCAACCAAGATTATCAGGCGCTTTAAACGCGATTACTGCCGCCGTTGTTGGGGTAATTTTAAACCTATCAATTTGGTTCGGCCTTCATGTGTTTTTTGCCAAAGTGACCCCAACTTCTTATGGCCCTGTCACCCTCTGGCAACCAGACCTTGCAACATTAAATTGGCAAGTGGTCGCGCTCTTTATTTTGTGTGCAGTGCTTCTTTTGAAATTTCACTGGGGTATCACCCGCGTGCTACTTATCTCAGCAGCAGCAGCTTTCGGATTGTCTTTTATTTAAGAAAATTATTCTTATTAAACAGTTCGACCATGTTCCTCCAAAAGTTTTCTTGCCTCAGACCAGTCTGGCAAACTCGGCGCTTCATACCCATAAACACAACCAGTAACAATTTTATCAAATGATTTCATAGCAGCTTTATGTTCCGCGCAAACTAAGAATGCGACCATAGCCTCTTTGTCATCCCAAAGACTCATGGTGCTATGGTCATAAAAACCAAAAGCCGTTGTTTTTATATCCAAGCATGAGGTTAGATTTTTAGCAGCTCTGTAAGATTTGTAAGCGTGAGGGTAAAAATAGCGAAAAGCGACTACCGATTTCACATGAATAAGAGTAAGAGAAACATAAGCCAATTCAAAAAACCTTTACATTTATGGTTTGTCACGCAGGCGGTTCAAAACTCAATAACCGTTGAAACAAATCGACCTCATCTTCGGTAAAGTCAGATAATAAAGCTTCATCGAGTTTGGCAAAATTTTGCCGTGCAGAAGACATCATCCTCTCACCCTCCCTAGTGAAGAGAATAACACGCTGATTGCCAACTTCTGTGTCAGTTTTGGTTTCAAGCCACCCCAAACTTTCAAGCTCTTTAATTTTTTTATGCACCGCTTGCCGAGAAATGCCCATGCTTCTTGCCAATTCAGCCGCATGGTTCGGTCCGCAGTCAAGCGCGCCAAGAAATGTCAAATGACTGGCAGATAGATCCGTAAATCCCTGATCAATCAATCGTTTTAGCAGCCAATCAATCATCCGTTTTTGAAACTCATCCATTGCCATAGTGAGAGAGAGAGAATGGCTATTCGGCAATTCAAATTGAGCAGTAGGTGATTTTCTAGTGCTAGTTGTTAACTTGGTTGACAAGAGTGCCTCTCTTTGATAGTTGTCAATTAGGTTTACAATTTAATTGTATCATGTTCGAAAGAGGTTGATAAATGTTAAAAGCCGTTCTCATTCTAAATGCACTCTCATGTCTCATATTTGGCGCTTTGTTCTGTCTTAAAACTGGAGGCGTTGTGAGCTTCATTGGCAATCCTCCCTCTCTTTTAGTTCAAATCTTAGGGGCAGGGCTTATCATAAATTCGATATTCCTTCTGTTAACAGCACTACAGACAGCCCCCAAAAGAAAAGATGTCATTTTCTTCTCTCTTGGTGATGCAGCGTGGGTTGTTTTTACAGCCGTTCTGATTATCGGAGATATTTGGATTAAAAATAGTGAAGCGATCTATTGGAGTTTAGCGGTAGCCGTTTTCGTTGGGTTGTGCGGTGTACTTCAATGGATGTTAGCTCCAAAACCGAAAGCACAAAATTAAAAAGGCTCAGATAAAAAATAAACCCAGCTAAAATTTAGCTGGGTTCTTTGATCTATTTTCACAAACTTAATCAATCTGCGCGAACATGAACATATTGACCAGGTGCATCTCCAAGTTTCTTTTTCTTTGAGGGCTCTCGTGCGGGCACTTTCACACCGCTTTTCTTAGAAATCCACTGCTCCCAATCAGACCACCAAGACCCATCATACCGTTCAGCCCCCTGTAACCAGTCATCCGGATTTTTAAATACCTTTCTGGATTTGTTAATCCAGTGACAATATTTCTTCTTCTGCGGTGGGTTTACAATTCCAGCAATGTGACCGGAAGCACCAAGGACAAATTTCTTCGGGCCAGAAAAATGTGTCACCCCAGCATAGCAAGCCTTCCAAGGAGCAATATGGTCTTCCTTAGTCGCAAGCATATATGTGGGGGTTTTAATCTTTCTTACATCAATCGCATGGCCATCAACTGTAATGTGCCCAGGGTCCATAAAGGCATTGTCACGGTAAAAATCGGTCAGATATTCAACGATCATCTTAGCGGGCATGCGGGTTGCATCCGCGTTCCAATATAATAGATCAAAGGGGACTGGGTCTTTGCCCATCAGATAATTATTGACGACAAACGACCAAACCAAATCATTCTCACGCATCATATTGAACATACCAGCCATCTCATTGCCTTCAAGATAACCCGTTTTTTCAACCTTTTCACCAAGCGATCGAAGTTGGTCATCATCAAAGAAAACTGACATCTCACCAACATCTGTCATGTCAAC
>JAEPQF010000077.1:338-16494 GCA_017640685.1 Hyphomicrobiales bacterium | reverse complement strand
CACTTTAAAAGAGTGCTTAAAAATTACCATGAATAAACACCGATTATTCTAAGTCTGAATCGTAATATTCATGAAGGGTAGTCACGGGTGACACATTTAAAAATCATATCTGTTATTCAAAAGTCTTTCTATTCAAATATAATACTTCTAGCTCAACGTATAAGCCAAGTTAGCGCATAGGCTAAGTGAGCGCATAAGTTAAGTTGCTAATTTTACTGAAAAAAACTCAATGAGGAGACGCGGTTTCAGTTTTAGTCAAACACTTTTTAGCCAATAGCGAACACCATCACGCTTGAAAAAGAACCTCCGGAATAATTTAGATAGAAGCCAATATATTTCTAAAATGGAGTGCTAGAAGTTCATGCGTAAATCAATTTCAATGGGGCCTTTGCTATATGGTCTTTTAACACCAGCCATGCTGTTAAATTTAACAACATCAATCCAAACAGCAAACGCTCAGGAAAATTCAGTTCCTCTATCAACCATTACAATTGAAAGTTTGTTAGATATCTCTAACGATAATTCCGGGCTAAAAGAAGAAGAGGAAGCTCAATCAAAAGCTGCTCCTACAATTGTTGTTACAAGAAAAGAAATCGATGAAGCCGGAATAACAACAATTGAAGAAGCGGTTAAACAAACGCCTAATTTCAACTTCTCAAATATTGGGTCACCGCGCATTACTTTCCAAACTGTACGAGGCATTGGAAACTCATTTAGCACAAATTATTTTAATCAACCCATTGGCATTTACGTGGATGGAGTTCCTATTTCAGGTGCAGAGTTTAACAGAAGCATTAGTGATGCAAAGAGCGTTGAAGTCATAAGAGGCCCACTTGGAGCACTCTCTGGACATAACGCGATAGCCGGCAGCATACACATCACCTCACGAACCCCAACGACCAAACCTGAAGCGGAAGTAACCGGTAAATTTGGCGATAACGGTCAAGTAGGTGGCTCTGTTTATTTAAGTGGTCCAATCAATGAGAAGACATTAACAGGCCGTGCCTTTTTTGAATACACTGAACGTGATGGATTTACTGACTATTTATCATCAGGCGACACTGTTGATGGCCTGCAATCTTATTTTGGCTCTGGCAGCTTGCTCTTTGCACCAAACTCAAAATTATTAGCCACACTTTCAGCCTCTATAGAAAAACATGATGAAGGAGGCTACGCCTACCAACCATATAATACTTTTAAAAACCGTGTCGTTGATTTCTTACCACCTAATGGCGATGATAGAGACGCTCACTCGGTGACTTCCAATGTTCGCTATAATTGGGGCGCTATAGAACTCATGTCCTTAAGCTCATATCGTCATTACGATATGATTTCCAATCAAAATCTAGACTATAACCCTCTGAATGGGGGAGGGACCTATTTTGCAGATGAGGAAGGTACGCAATATAGCCAGGAATTACGATTAACAGGTAAAATTGGAAACAACATTAGCTGGTTCGCGGGCGCGCAATACCTAACAGAGCAACATAAATATGATTACGATTATAATGTGCCTGCCTTTATGTTTAGATCTCTGGTTTCATCTGAATATGACAGAAAAGAACTTGCCGGATATGGCGAGCTAACCTGGAAAAGTTTAAGTGGTCTGGAATTAACAGCAGGCTTGCGTGCTGTTAATGATCGTCATGAATTTAAATCCAATGTAGCTGGAAATGCAAAAGAAGACTTCAATTTGCTCACCCCAAATTTCCGTGTGGCCTATAGGTTTGATCAAGATCGTGTTGCTTATATTTCTGCAATCCGCGGTGCCCGTGCTGGTGGGTTTGACCGAATTACTAACGATAATACCCCTTATGATACTGAATATTTGTGGAGTTATGAGGCTGGGTTGAAGAGCCAGTGGTTCAATAAAAGCCTAACTTTAAACGCAGCTCTTTTTTACATTGATTGGACGGACCAACAAGTAAAGGAACAAGTGCTTGCTGGTTTGGTGCGCACAACTAATGCAGCTGAATCTCATAGTCAAGGCCTTGAGATTGACGCAAGCTGGCGTCCAATCGCTGGGTTAGAGCTAGCTGGTTTTATTGGCATTACGCAAGGTGAATATGACAAGTTCATTGATGCAAATACAGGCGCTGATTATTCAGGTAATCGACTGGCAGCTACACCCAAATTTACTGGCGGTGCCTCTTTGCAATACAGATGGCAGTTAATGAATTTGCCCTTAAAAGCAGTAGCCCGGGTTGATTACAAATACACAGGTGATCAATATTTTGACTTTGAGAACCGCTTGAAACAAAAGGGCTACGGCGTCGTCAACACGCGCTTAGGTGTTGAGCACGAGAAATATAGTGCAACGTTTTATGTGAAAAACCTATTTGATGAAGACTACAGATCATTTGGTTTCTTCGATGGGTCGGCTGACGTCGCAGTTGCAGCACCATCTCGCCTAATTGGACTTGAAGTGAAAGCCAAATTCTAAATTTACAGGTTCTCATCTTTTATGAAAGCAAGGACATTGCAATTATGGCAAAAGTCAACGATACGCATCCATACATATTAATGACATTCATTGGCGCCCTCTATTTAAGTCAGGGGGTGCCAATGGGGCTGGCCTTTGTTGGCTTACCTGCAATTATGAGGTCTTTGGGTATCTCTACTGAGTTAATAGGTTTGCTTGGTATCGTGATTTTGCCTTGGGCTATTAAATTCATGTGGGCGCCTTTAGTGGATCGTTTACAAGGCGGGCCTTTCGGACCACGCAAAAGTTGGATCATACCAACACAAATTATCTGCGGACTTTTATTTTTCGCATTAGCCTTTCTCATAACAGGAGATAAGTCAGATTTCACATTGGTGATAGGGATTATCATTTTAATTAATACCGTTAGCGCCACACAAGATATTGCCGCAGATGGTCTGGCGATTGATTGTTTTAAAGGGAAACAAATAGACCAAATTAACGGCTGGCAAATTGGGGCATTCGCCATAGGAATGGCAATTGGTGGAAGTGCTACACTAATTCTCTATGATAATGGGGGTTGGAGTTTGGCTCTTATAACACTCGGGTGCATCATGCTGTCACCCCTCATACTGGCGTTCTTTGTTAAAGAGCCTGAAAAAACAAGTACAGCGCAACAGTCGCACCATGATGAAAAACCATCAATCAAACAAACCTTCAAACGCCCGAATGCCGCGAAAATCATAATAGTCGCTGCATTGTTTCAATCTGTTCATGCGATGGTAAACGCAATGGGAGGGCCGTTTTTAGTCGATGCCGGTCTGAGCCTTACCGAGATAGGCACTCTTACCGGAACTGTCATTACAGTCTTTGCTGTTATCGGCTCCTTGTTCGGGGCTATTTGTGCCGGCTTTATCGGTGCGCCATTAACAGCAATTTTGGCCGGTTCAATTGCCGCTGTAGCATTATCTCTTTGGTTAGGTCCTGCTCAATCAATGAAGGTTACATTTAATGAAGTGCTCATGATAACAGGCTTCATAAGTATTTTTGTCTTTACAGCCTATGCAGCATTTTTCACCATTTTTATGCGCTGGGCATCACCAAAGCAGGCGGGAACTGATTTCACTGTGCTTCAATGTACAGAAACGTTCTTCGCAGGATTAGCGGCAATGGTCGCTGGAGTTTTGGTCGGGCAATTTGGTTTTTACAATTTCTATTTAATCACTTTATTCATGGCCATTTTAGCGATGACCTGGATAGGGTTTAGCTTTTTTAGGCTTGGCTACCTAAGCCAACCCTGGCTTCAAAAAACAAAAAACAATGAAGGAGATGCACAAAGTGCCCAATCTTAACCAACTCACTCACTTAATCGAACTTGTGAAGCAGAATAAAGCTATAGAAGCTTATAAAAAATTTTATCACGACGATGTGGTTGTACAAGAAGCCAATTTCCCCCCACGTATTGGTTTAGCAGCCTCAATTGATCATGTTTCTCAAGGAAAAGATTCTACCAAAGAAATCCATGAAGTCAGCACACCCAAAATATTGGTCGATGGCGACCATTCAATAATTGAATGGCACGCTGAATGGACAATCACCAATGGAACTCGTATCCGCGTCGAAGAAGTCGCGTTACAAACGTGGCGTGATGACAAAATTTGCCATGAGCGTTTTTTTTACGACCCAACTCCATTGATAGAAGCTGGCCTACTTCCCCCAATCAAGAGTTTAGAGACTGCCAATTGAAGTGATTAAGGTGATAAGGGAGGGGAAAATATAACTATAATTCATTAAGTTAGTTTGATTTGATAGCTTTTTGAAAAATAATTGTATAGACTGTCTACCTTGATTGTCAAAATTATCCGTGAGGTAGATGCGTTGTTTGAGTTAACTACACTAGATAGATCTGACTTTAATCAATTACCACCAGAGTCTGAATGTCGTTATGAAGTTTTAACTAGTAGCAATGGCCTTTCCGCGATGTGCGGCTCGGCTCATTTCCCCTCTCAATGCGAATGGATAAATGAAGAAGGAGGAGGCTTCTGGTGTGGGGTCATTCTCGAAGGTGCTGTTGCAATTGAAATTGGGGACAGCGAAGCAAATTACCTTAAAGAAAATGAATGTTTCATATGGGCGGAGGAAAACTCATTGCCCATGAAGCACATCATTCCTGAGGCACAAAGGCTGAGCACAATCTTCATAAGAGTGCCACACGAACTAGCTCAAAATTGCGATTTTCCAGAGCATTTATACAGACCAACAAACACAGACGTGAAAAACTCCCACGGCATTCTAAATTTTTATAAATCTGTAACGAGTGGTAAAGTTCTTTCAACCGCTAATGAAATTACAACATGTGATTATGAAGGGCCTTTCCGTGCCTTTTACTTACATGCAAAATATTTAGAATTTTTAGTCGAGTTAAGAAAACAACTTGTTGGTGAAAATACAGGTGAGCAGTCTATCGAAAATAGACGGATTTCATATGCTGAGCGTTTGCTAAAAGCGCGCAACATCCTCATTGATGAAATTCAAACACCGCCAACATTGGAAGAATTAGCAGACAGAGTAGCAATGTGTAAAAGTGCGCTCACCGCTGGCTTTAGAAATTCTTTTGGCCTTTCTGTCACTGAGTTCAGCCAAGAACGCCGCCTAACATTTGCTTATAATCAACTAAAAAACAATCGTATGAACGTTTCTCAAGCGGCCTATAGTGTTGGTTATAGCCGGGCTTATTTCTCTACTCTTTTTCGCCAGCGCTATGGCGTTTCACCAAGCGATGTTTTTAAGACACCTGTACTCGAGCTTATCAATTAATGGACCACTAGATATATTGAAGATTTGGCACGAATTCTGATTTGGGATTTTGGGGCTTTTTTTTAAGATAGGCCCTGACAGTCCATGAACATAAAATCATCCTATTGTTCTCATTCCTCTAATCTCTTTGAAAGTCTTCAAACGTACTTCTTTTCTCATCCTAAATATAAACGAGCTTGCATATTTTGCAGGAATTCATCTGAAATCTTTGCATTTGATGCAGTATGCTAGTGAGTGCTATTTAGCGTGCTGCAAATCATTCTTATGGTCTGATTATAGAGTATCTAAGCGTTAAATTTACTTTTAACGATACGGTTATAACCGCGAAAATTTGCGCTTTCACTTAGTCTTTGAAAGGTGAATTATGAAGGGAATTATAATCTTAATTTTCCTGGTTCATTGCAGCAATGGTGTCTTTAACTGTGAAACTATTCCTATTGACAACACCCAGTTTACTTCAATGGAGACTTGTAAATCTAAGCTTCGTCACGTGCTGGCAACCAAGTCAAAAATTAGTTCGCAAGATGAAAAATGGATGGGAAAATGTGTCTATCGAATTAATAAAGTTGATTTGCGAGAAACGCTGTTATTTTAAGAAATTACGTAGTGATATTTTATCTAGAGGTAATATTCCTTTCATAATGTACGTATTTGTTTTTCGATTAATTGTTTTGAATTAGGACTTGCTTTGAGCGCACTTGCGGGCTCTTGGGCACGCTAGTTTGTCTCTTAAAGGGCTGTTTGGGTCTATGTCTTTTTTGCAGACCAAGCATTTATCTGCACCAGAGATGGCGTTTAAACCGCCGCAGCTTCCTTTGATCGTTTTGCCATTTAGAATGACGCCTAATGACATGCCAAGAATGACTAACAAGAGTAATATGAATGCTAGAATAAGAGTTTCCATTTGTTTTTAAGCTCTCCTTATTATTCTGTTGTCAGTTCTATGAAGCGGGGGCTCATTGAAGTTTCAAAAACAGTTTCAGCTGATTTCTCTGATTTAAAAATAAAAAAAGCAGCTAAATCATTTTGCTTTGCGATCTCCATGCCCTTTGTTTTTCCTAGAGTCAATAGGGCTGTTGCCCACGCATCTGCTAACATAGTGTTATTTGCAATAACTGTCACGGACACAGTTTTGTGAGTAAAGGGGTGGCCGGTTTTGGCATTTAATATATGGGAATATCGTCGTCCGTTTTTTTCAAAGTAATTTCGATAATCGCCAGATGTTGCCATAGCTAGATTGCTTAGTTTGACAATTAACTGGATTTCTTTGCCTGATGCGTCAGGTTTTTCTATACCGATTTTCCATTTTTCGCCATTTGGCTTTTTTCCGCGAGCATAAAGTTCTCCACCGATTTCGACCATAAAATTATTGATGTTGTTTTTTATCAATGTTCTTGCGACTTCATCCACACCGAAGCCTTTGGCGATGGCTGAGAGGTTGATTTGCGTATCTGGGTTTGTTTTGAGGAGAGTTTTAGCATCTCTATCAAGTCTTAATTTGGTGTTTTGGCCGACTTTGGCTAAAGCACCTTCAATTTGTTCTTCACTCGGCAAGCGTGATTTCATTGCTTTAGGGCCAAAGCCCCAAAGGTCAATAAGTGGGCTTAAGGTGATGTCGAAAAAGCCGAGGCTTTTCTTATGCACTGCGTTCGCTGTTTCAAGGACTTTGACCATCATTGATGAGATGGTGATCGGTTTTGTATCTTTTGTAATATTAAAATGTGAGATTTCAGAATTTGGATCCCAATTGGATAGGTGGGAATTGACTTCTTTTAAACTGTTCTCGATTTTCTTTTGAAGATTTTCAAGTTTTGCTTCAGGTGAGGGAATCACTACAATATTATAAGTTGTTCCCATTGTTTGGCCGGTATACCGAACGGGCTTTTTTTCCGTTTCGCATGCGCTAAGAAGAAAAAGGCAAAGCCCTAATGGGATCAATTTAAAAGAACAGAATAGGGTCTGCATGCTAATTCCATGAGTTTGTTATCAATATTGTAATCGTTTGTGTACGGCGCAACCCCAATTTATAACGGATCAAGATTGATTTTTGGGGGGCATTTCGTAAAAACATTAGCAAAAATGTAATATTTCCTCTAGAACTCAGGCATAAAAAGCGGTTAATAATGTCGCAGGCTGAGTGGCATGACGATCCACTTTGAATTTTTTAAGCAGAGCGAAATGAGCGGATGCAAGAATTTAGGTTACGTAAGGGGTTGGACCTCCCGGTAGCGGGGGCTCCTGAACAAACTATCCATGAGGGGCCAGAGATAAAATCTGTTGCTCTCGTCGGTCCAGACTATATCGATTTAAAACCAAGAATTACTGTTGCTGAAGGTGAAAGTGTTGTCCGTGGACAGCCAATATTTTTTCATAAAGATCTTCCAGATGTTAAAATGGTATCTCCTGTAACAGGTGTGGTTAAAGCTATTAATCGTGGTGCGCGGCGCGTTCTTGAAAGTGTTGTGATTGAAGTGAGTGATGCGGCAGATCAAGGTGTTGATTTTTCGCAAGTGGGCGGCGAAGATACGCCAGAGGCACTAGCAACGAAACTTTGTGCCGCTGGACTTTGGACTTCATTTCGAACACGTCCTTATTCAAAAGTACCTGAGCCTACAACACGGCCAACGGCAATTTTTGTAACAGCAATGGACACAGAGCCTTTGTCACCAGATGCAGGTGTGGTCATTGATGGAGCGCGCGATGCGTTTGAGCGTGGTTTAGGGGCTATTTCTCAACTGACTGAAGGAACGACTTATTTATGTCATGAGACAGGGGCTGATGTGCCTGGATCATCTCTTAATGGTGTTAAGGTTGCTGGTTTTAAGGGGCCGCATCCGGCTGGTCTTGCTGGAACGCATATTCATTTTCTAGAGCCCTTAAAGGGTGATGAGCCTGTATGGACGATTTCTTATCAAGATGTGATTGCTATTGGGCAATTGATGATGAGTGGGTTTATTGATCCTAGCCGCGTTATTGCTCTTAGTGGGCCATTAGTGAAAAAACCGCGGTTGGTACGCACCATTGCAGGAGCGTCAATTCTCGATTTAACAGATGGGGAATATGATACGAACGTAGCTGTACGCTTTATTTCAGGCTCTATTTTAAGTGGGCGGGCTGCTTCTGATAGCTTAGCATATCTTGGACGTTATGCGCGCCAAGTGACTGTTATTGAAGAAGATAAAAAGCAGCACGTGCTTGGTTGGATTAGGCCAATGGCAAAGAATTATGCCTATCAACCTGTTTTGGGATCTGCTTTTTCTAAAAAGCTTTATTCTTTGACGTCTAACTTAAATGGTGGACGACGAGCTATGGTTCCTATTGGGACATTTGAGGAGTTGATGCCTCAAGATTATTTACCGACGCAATTGCTGCGAGCAATGTTGGTTATGGATACTGATGCGGCACAAGCATTGGGAGCACTTGAGCTTGATGAGGAAGATCTTGGGCTTGTAGGGTTTGCTTGTCCTGCGAAATATGAATATGGCATCGCATTACGCGATTGTTTGACGAAGATTGAGAAAGAGGGCTAGCGCCATGGGTTTGCGCGACTTTTTTGACCGGATTGAACCTCAGTTCATGAAGGGTGGAAAGTATGAGAAATTTTTTCCCGTTTATGAAATGGTAGAAAGTTTCATTTATACACCAAAGACTGTAACAACGGCTGCGCCGCATGCACGATCTTATGTGGATATGAAGCGTATTATGACCTATGTGGTTATCGCGACGATTCCATGTATTTTATTTGGTTGGTATAATACTGGACTGCAAGTGAATGGTGCAATTGCCACTTATGGGGCTTCTGGTTGGCGGAGCTGGATTATTGAGCTTTTAGGTATTGGATTTGATGCCAATAACATTTTTGCCAATATGTTCCACGGTGCTCTTTATTTCTTCCCTATATACATTACGACATTGGTTGCCGGTGGTTTTTGGGAAGTATTGTTTGCAACTATCAGGCGGCATGAGGTGAATGAAGGTTTTCTTGTTACCTCTATGCTCTATACGCTGATTTTGCCAGCTGATGTGCCTTTGTGGCAGGTGGCGATTGGTATTTCTTTTGGTGTTGTGATTGGTAAAGAAGTATTTGGTGGCACGGGGAAGAACTTTCTCAACCCAGCCTTGGTTGGCCGGGCGTTTCTTTACTTTGCTTATCCAGCTTATATGTCTGGTGATACAATCTGGACGCCTGTTGATGGATTTTCTGGGGCGACGGCGCTTTCTGTTTCTGCGTCACAAGGCTTTCAAGCCTTGCAGGCAAGTGGCATTACCTGGATGGATGCTTTTGTTGGCACGATCCAAGGGTGCATTGGTGAGACGTCCACCATTGCTTGTTTGATAGGCCTTCTCTTTTTACTACTCACTAAAATTGCGAACTGGCGGCTTGTTGTTGGTTGTCTTGGAGGCATGATTGGTTTTTCATTGCTTCTCAATGCGATTGGCTCTGATACAAACCCAATGTTTGCTTTACCTTGGTATTGGCATTTGGTCATTGGTGGTTATGCCTTTGGTCTTGTGTTTATGGTCACTGAACCGGTTTCGGCCTCACATACAAATATGGGGCGCTACATTTATGGTGCCTTAATCGGTGTTATGGTTGTACTCATTCGCGTGCTTAACCCGGCCTTTCCGGAAGGTATGATGCTTGCGATTTTATTTGGTAATGTGTTTGCGCCGTTAATAGATTATTTTGTAGTTCAGGCCAATATTAAGCGGAGGGCGAAACGTCATGTCTGAACAGGACCAGAATAGCGATATGAATAAGCCAAAAAGCTTTTTAGGTAAATTCTTTGCCTTACCGACAGACTCTGTTGAGAAAACGATCTTTGTTTCTGTAGTGCTCTGTCTTTTTGCTTCAATGGTTGTGTCTTCTGCAGCAGTTGTGCTGCGGCCAATTCAGGAAGCTAACAAGGCAAGAGATAAACAGGTGAACGTTTTGCAGGTTGCGGGGCAATTTAAACCTGGGATTGATGTAGAAAAAGCGTTTTCAGCATTCGAGCCACAAATTTTGGAACTCGCAACAGGGCAATTTACAGATAAGTTTGATGCTACAACGTTCGATGACATTAAAGCTGCGAGTGATTTAGAACTTTCTGTTAAATTAACAGATGATCCGGCTGGTATTGGGCGGCAATCTAAATATAAGACCGTTTATTTGCTGCGTGATAAAGAGGGCAAAATAGATAAAGTTGTACTTCCTATTCATGGCTATGGGTTGTGGTCAACGCTGTATGGTTTCATTGCTTTAGAAGAAAATGGCAATGATATTTATGGCCTGCAGTTTTATCAGCATGGTGAAACGCCAGGTCTTGGTGCGGAAGTTGACAACCCGAAATGGAAAGCGCTTTGGGCAGGTAAAAAGCTCAGCGATGATAATGGGAAATTACAAATCACTGTTGCAAAAGCTGCGACAGCGGCTGGTAAAGACTTTCATATTGATGCGCTTTCAGGTGCGACGCTCACCTCGGTTGGGGTCGATAATTTGGTTCGGTTCTGGATGGGGGAACAGGGCTATAAGAAATTTCTCGAAAAACTTAAAGCAGGAGAACTCTAATGGGACAGACAAAAAGAGATTTGTTGGTTGACCCAATGGTAGATAATAACCCGATTACCTTACAGGTGCTTGGGATTTGTTCCGCGCTTGCGGTTACATCTTCACTTCAAGTAGCTCTAGTTATGTCTCTTGCGGTGATATTTGTGACAGCCTTCTCATCGATGTTTATCTCGATGATTCGAAATCACACGCCAAATTCTATTCGTATTATCGTGCAGATGGTGATTATTGCGTCTCTGGTTATTTTGGTTGACCAGGTATTGAAAGCTTATGCGTTTGAGATTTCAAAAACGCTTTCAGTGTTTGTGGGGTTGATTATCACGAACTGTATTGTGATGGGCCGGGCTGAAGCGTTTGCTATGAAGAACCCATCTGTTGCTTCTTTCTTGGATGGTGTTGGTAATGGCCTTGGTTATGGTCTCATCTTGATGTTAGTTGGTTTTGTGAGAGAATTGTTTGGTGCTGGGAGTTTGTTTGGTATCACAATTTTACCAAAGGTAACCGATGGCGGTTGGTATGTGCCCAATGGTATGTTGTTGTTACCGCCTTCAGCGTTTTTCTTGATCGGCCTCATCATTTGGGCGTTCCGGACCTGGAAACCAAAGCAAGTTGAAGAACGTGAATTTAAGATCCAGACAGTGGAGGCGCACTAATGCAAGAGCTTATTTCACTTGCCGTAAAAGCAATATTTGTTGAGAACTTAGCGCTTAGTTTCTTTCTTGGCATGTGTACCTTTATTGCGGTGTCTAAGAAGATTTCAACTGCGATTGGTTTGGGTATTTCTGTGATGATTGTGCAGGCGATTACTGTGCCTGCGAACAATATTCTACTTACTTACCTATTGAAACCGGGGGCACTTGCCTGGGCCGGGTTTCCGAATGTTGATTTAACATTTCTTGGGTTGATTTGCTATATTGGTGTGATTGCCGCACTGGTGCAAATTTTGGAAATGGTTCTCGATAAATATTTTCCACCGCTTTACAACGCGCTTGGTATTTTCTTGCCGCTTATCACAGTGAACTGTGCGATTTTGGGTGGTTCTCTTTTTATGGTGCAGCGTGATTATAATCTGGCTGAAGCTGCAACTTATGGTCTTTCCTCAGGTTTTGGCTGGGCACTTGCTATCACCGCGATGGCGGGGGTTAGAGAAAAATTAAAATATTCTGATGTACCTGATGGTTTACAAGGACTTGGTATTACCTTTATTTCCGCTGGTTTGATGGCATTGGCTTTCATGTCATTTAGCGGCGTGAAATTGTAAGAAAGGAACGCATAGATGGAAACGTTTGGTCTAGGTGTTGTTCTATTTACACTGATTATTTTAACGCTTGTTTCAATTATTTTGTTTGCTCGCTCGAAACTTGTTTCAACGGGTGATGTGAGCATTACGATTAACGGCGAGAAAACCGTTTCAGTGCCAGCGGGTGGCAAGCTTTTGCAAACTCTTGCAGCTGAGAAATTATTTGTGCCATCAGCTTGTGGTGGTGGTGGCACTTGCGCGCAGTGCCGGGTACGCGTGCTTTCTGGTGGTGGTTCGATTTTATCAACTGAGCTTAGCCATATCACAAAGCGGGAAGCGGCTTGTGGTGATCGTCTTTCTTGTCAGGTTGCTGTTAAGCAAGACATGGAAGTGGAAGTTCCTGAAGAGGTGTTTGGCGTTAAAAAATGGGAATGTACCGTTCGCTCGAATGAAAATGTTGCGACATTTATTAAGTCACTCGTGCTTGAACTGCCAGAAGGCGAGGATGTCAATTTCCGTGCTGGTGGTTACATTCAAATTGAGGCGCCTGCTCATAAATTGGATTATAAAGAATTTGATGTTGAAGAAGAATATCGCGAAGATTGGGACAAGTTTAATCTTTGGCAATATTCATCTGTGGTTGGTGAGCCGATTGAACGGGCTTATTCAATGGCGAACTACCCTGAAGAGAAGGGCATGATTATGCTTAATGTTCGGGTTGCCTCACCGCCTCCTGGCTCAACAGACATTCCACCTGGACAAATGTCTTCTTACATCTTTAACTTAAAACCTGGTGACAAGGTTACGATTTCTGGTCCGTTTGGTGAGTTTTTTGCTCGCGATACAGAAAAGGAAATGGTGTTTATTGGTGGTGGTGCTGGTATGGCGCCAATGCGAAGCCATATTTTTGATCAGCTTAAGCGTTTGAACTCGGATCGTAAGATTACATTTTGGTATGGTGCGCGCTCTAAGCGTGAGATGTTCTTTGTTGAAGATTTTGATGGCCTTCAAGAAAAGAACCAGAACTTTAAATGGCACGTTGCGCTTTCAGATGCACTCCCCGAAGATGAGTGGGATGGCTATACGGGCTTTATTCATAATGTGCTTTATGATGAGTATTTAAAGGATCATCCAGCGCCTGAGGACTGCGAGTATTATATGTGTGGTCCGCCTATCATGAACCAATCAGTGATTAATATGCTCCTAGAGCTTGGTGTCGATAGAGAAGACATTATGCTTGATGATTTTGGTGGCTAACTTTACTTATCTCAGTAATAAAGAAATAAAAAAGACGGGCTTTTTCAAGCCCGTCTTTTTTGTTGTGAAATTTTGTTTTAGCCTACGATCATTTGCTTCATTTTTAGTGCTTCATATTCCAGTTGGTTGAGGCGGAAATGAACAACATCACCAATTGTGATAATGCCTGTTAGTTCGCCATGATCATCAACAACGGGCATGTGGCGGAAGCGGCCATCCGTCATTTTATGCAAGACATTAATGAGTAGGTCAGATGGTGTGCAGGTGATGACATTTTCAGTCATGAGATTTTTTACTTGTTGAGGCAAAGTTTTGCCTGGTGTTTCAGCCATTTTGCGAACAATATCGCGTTCTGAAAGAATGCCCACCATTTTCCCGCTCTCATCAGTTACGAGAACTGCACCAATGTGTTTTTCACGCAGCAACATAACGACTGTTTCAATTGTATCATCGACATTAACAGTGATGACTTTGCCATCTTTATTGGCAAGGAGTTCTGCAACAGTTGTTTTGGTTGATGAAAGATTGGTTTCTGCAGACTGGCTGACAGTCGCATGGCTTTCCCGATCACCAACTGTAGGGGCTTGATAACTGCTTGGTGGCATATGTTTCCTCCTTAAGTGAACAATTGACTCTATATTCGTGTCTCTTATCTTGTGTTTGCCGAAATAGGGCTTATTGTTTATGAGGGTTGTTCTATTATTAACTCACGAATTTCGATCTAGGGGAAGTGCTTTTTGTTAGATTATGTTAATCTCACCCCATTTTGGGCAACAATTTTAATTGTTGTAGCTGTTTTTGCGGGCCATCAATATCGTAAAAATTGGAAAAACGAAGGCCCAAGATGGAAAGCTTGGCTTTTTGGAAGCATTGCCGGCGGTTGTTTGCTGGCGCTTGGGTTTATACCAATGACTGTGTGAGTATTGTTCTTTTCTTTATTTTCTCTTTAATGGCTTTTCTTTAAATATCTTACGCATTTCTTTTCCACCTTCTTTGATAATTTTTGAGGGTGTAATTTATTGTGTTTTTTTCAATTTAACACCTCTTATTTTTAGTAATTGTTTGAAATATTTCTGAAACAATTAAAAAATCAGTATTGTTTTGTATTAAATGCTTGTTGTTTTCAGTATAAATTTTATGATTATTTATTGTTTATGCACAGGGAAATAAAAAACTATCTTTACGAAAACTATTTTTTTCTAAATAGTGCAAAAGGCTAATATACTTTAGTTGAGTGATGAAACGGGGAGCGTTTTTTCAATAAAACTGGGCTTAGTCCCTTGTAATGATGAACAATAGAAAGAAGAGGGGAGCTCTTTTTTCTAAGCGGTTTAGTGTGGGGTTTTGTTGGGATCGATTTTAGCATAATGATGAGTTGTTAAAAGTTGCGAGTGAGGAATATTTCTGTGAAACATAATCATAATTACCAAACTACAGAAAAGGTGCACTCATGACCTATAAATACAAATTTGAATTTAGCAAAACGAGTGAAAATATAGAAACCGATGATCCTAATATTTGGATGAAAAAATGGCGAGCGACAACAAGAGAGCAAATCTACCTCTATGAACTGTTTTATTACGATGAAGTCATTTTGTTTTCTGCCCAACGTTCTTATGAAGTTGATGAAGAAGAAAACTGCACATGGGTTGATTGGGAGCTACAATTTGTTGGCAGGGCCTGGGGCAACGAACATGAGTCTTATGAGTTTAATGGTCCTATAAGTAGGCAAGAAGCCACTGATATAATTATGGATTTCCTTTGGCAAAATAATGGAAGGTACAACAGAGGAAATTCAAAAGTGAGATCTGCTTCAATAAGTAAGTATTTACAAAAAAATCTTGATGAAGATGCAGCGACAAACAAAAAAGGGGTGTTACAGTGAGTGAAGTTTCCTTAACTGCGGCAATGGATGAACTTGATAGAGCTTATTCGGATTACATTCAAAGTGGAAAGAATGAAGTCACAGGAATTACACTTGATCGGATAAGGGAACTGGCACAAAATTTAAGCGCAACTAATGCTGAAGGGGTTACTCACACGGTTGTCTACTCCGGAAAATTTCTAAATGGTCATAGTGCTCATGATGCTGCAACTTCACTAGCTGCACAATCATCTCACATCGGAATAATTGATAATACCGATGTTGGCAAGTTTCTAGGTCATCCTGGAATGGAGGAATTAGTTGATTTTTTAGTTGGTTCTGATGAGGTTAAGTTTAATAACTTTCTTTTTGATCACTCCACATCAGTATGGGCTGATGCTTCTTCTCGTTTTGCTTCTGGGATTACTACTGAACATATTATTGCACTTACGCCTTATGCAAAACCAGATGGTATTTATGCAAATCTAGAGTTTGAGGCGCTATGGAGAAATGAAAATGTCACTTCAATTAATGGCATCTCTAAAGAATCTATAAGTCAAACGATTATTAAAAATAATGGTGCTTCTTTTCTTGAGGATATGACGGTCGTTCGCAATACTGTTGATAGCCAAATAAAAGCGACCCTAGCAATAAACTTGAGTAGTGATGATGTTGCTAAATTGACCAAAGATAATACTCCTAACTTTGATGTAGATAGAGATTCATCAAAATTTAATTTCCATCAGGAGTTTTTTGATCAATTAAGAGTTAATGATTTTCCAATTTTAGAAACCAATCATATTGCTGACCCTTTAAGAGTGGATGAAGTGAACAGTTTGTTCATTGAAGATGCACAGACTGAATCATTAAAAGATGCTTCAAGTAGTATTTCAAAATTATTCTATCAAGGTCTTTTGGGAACAACTGCCTTTACACTTACTCTTACAACTCTTTCAAAAGGACTTTTTGCGGCAGAAGTTGTGAACTATGCAAACACCCAAGATA
>JAEPQF010000077.1:0-328 GCA_017640685.1 Hyphomicrobiales bacterium | reverse complement strand
TGGTGACTATTATGAAGCAGGTTTGTTTGCAACAAAATATTATGCTCAATTAGGTGGTGGAGAACTATTTGGCTTAGCCGGTGCAAAAGTAGGTTCGCCTAGCGGGTGGGTTGGAAGTCTTGCTTTTGGCGTAGGGTTTGGAATAGCCGGTGCCTTGGGTAGTGAAAAACTTGCTGAATATTTATATAAGAAAAACCCTGCCTATTTCATTTCCGTATTTCTTGATGGAGAAAAACTAAGTACGGATTATTTTAATGGCTATGTTTATTCCGGAGATGTTGATGGGCAACCTGGAACCTGGACATTGTTACCAGATAATATTTTAGTC
>JAEPQF010000076.1:10071-16610 GCA_017640685.1 Hyphomicrobiales bacterium | reverse complement strand
TATTCAAATTTGTTAATAGATGAAAAGTCTTAGAGAATAAATATCTTCTTAAAGATTATTTTGGCTTTCAAATGAGAGAACGTCAATGACCAGCTCTACAATTTTTCTCTCTTCTTTTATAAAAGCACTAAAATTATTCAAGCAGAAAATTTATTTAGAAAACTCACAAAATCTAGAGAGACGCTTTATTCAAAATTTGAATCAATTCAGGATTGATCTTGCCAGTAATTGGCAAGCCCTTGTCTTTTTCAAATTTTTTAATCGCTCTGATTGTTTCTTCAGTTAAAGAACCATCAGCATATTTCAAACCATATCCTAGTTTGCGCAATAAAATCTGAGCGGTTAAAACTCGTGACCGAGAAACAGTCTCATCTGCATGTGACATCGTGCTAGTAATATGAGAAGAGATACGGCCAACATCATTTGCTTTCGGGTCAATCGCTAAAGCTTTCCAACTTTGTAATAATTTACTGGCTTGCAAAAGCTCTTCTTTTTTGAGTTTTTTCTCAAGCAAATCTCTACGCGCAGCTGCATCCACATCCCCTTGGCGAGCCGCTAAAGAAAACCACTTATAAGATTGAACATTATTTTGAGGAAGCCCAACACCATTTTGGTAAAGAATAGCCAAGTTAAATTGACTATCCGCCAAGTTTCGATTTGCCGCTTGTTTAAACCAATAGATAGCAGCTTTATAATCTGTGTCTTCTTTATCAAGAGCAGTGCTGATAACAGCTAAATTATGCATGGCTTTCACATTGCCAAGCATCGCTGCCCGTTGATACCAAACTTTGGCACGCCCCAAATTCTTTTCAATTCCGCGTCCACGTTCATAATAAGTTGCCAATCGATATTGCGATGGTGCAAATCCTTTAGACGCCCCTTGCATATACCATTTAACAGCTTGTTCAGGATCTTTTGGGACACCAAGGCCATAACTAAACCGGCGCGCAACTTCATATTCAGCAAGAACATCCCCGCGTGATGCTGCTAACCTTAAAGAATAAGGCCCAATTAACGCAGGCGGCATACCAAGTTTCACACCTCCCTCTAATAAAGGTTGGTCAGCTGCCTCACCAGGCCCTTTAACACCATTAACTGCGATATTACCAGTAACTTCGGGCTCTTTCCCTAAGAGAGAAGACGTTTTATTTAAAGACCCAAGACGGTCATCAGATTTTGTCTTTTCTACCCCATTAGACTTGGAAGCTCCAGCATCCTTATCTACCTTAGCTTTTTCAAGAGCGGTATTCTCATCACCATTGGTTAATGACTTATTCTGCCCAACAACCCCTTTGGCCATAGCGATGAGGTTAAGAAGAGAATCTTGGAAAGCTTTTGTATTTTCCCGAAATGCAATACCCGTTGCCGCTAAAATTAATGCAACAACAACAACCATAACAACAATTCGTAACCCCTTCGGGTTCATCGTATGCAAATCTTGGTCATTTGATACGATATCAGCACTATTAAATTGATCACGAAGTGAAGCGCTCTTGGCTAAAAAGTCATCACCAGAGGCAATACCATCTCCTGCACTCATATGAGCGTTAGATGATTTTTGATTGTCAGATTTATTCTGCTCAGTAGGAGCCACTGTCATCTTAGAAGACATATGAGGCACTTGAGTATCTTTTTCAAATTTTCCAAAGGAACGCTCTGACGCCGTTTCGCTCATGGCTTGCCTCAACTTTGCAATGGCATCAACATCATCATTATCAGTTTTTTGGTCACTCGCTTTGTCGCCAAAATTTTTAAGTGCTTCAGGAGACAATAGCGGAGGTTTATCATCTTCTGTTATTTGTAAATCTGTGATTGAAGTCGAAACATCAGCCTTTTGAGCCCTTTCTTTTATTTCCCTTTTATCACTGGGTACCTGAATCTCATCTACACGATACTGTCCAGTAAAGTTTCCATCTTCACCACCAGCCGCTCTCTTAGGTGCCATTGGAGCTTTTGTATGAATAGACTGTGTTTCAGTAATACTGCTTGCAACTGTCTCTTTATCTTGAGATAGCTCAGGTCCTGTATTTTCCCCAGCAGCAAGGTTTGCGTTTTGAGAGACGTGCCCATTTGAAGCTTCAATTGATTGGGTAGGTACTTTGGAAACAGCTTCCATTTTCATAAGAGCTTGACCAAGTTTTTCAATCGTGGCTTTTGTTTCTTGATTTTTCTGATCTTGGTTTTTCTGATAAAGAATGAAAGCAGTTTCCACATCAGCCAACCTGCGTCCTAAAGCAGTATCATCCAGGTTATTTAACGCAAGTTTCATCGCAGCTTGAGCAGCTTCATTAGCAATCTCTTTACGATCACCAAAATGATGACCAATCACTTGCTCAAGTTGAGCAATGCGATCAACCAATTCATGACGCAGTTGCTTAAACTGCCCCGAATTATCTTCAGGCCCAAGCACATCCATTGAAGAACGGTTTCTATCAAATGGATTTTCAAATTTAATCGGACTAAAAATCTGAGATGGTTCATCTAGTGTTTTTAATTCAGCACCAGTTAAGCTCTCTTCTGATTCTTGCCCGACTACGTTCGATGCTGGACCTTCTGTTTGCCCAAAGCCAAAATCAGACGGCGAAAGGTCTGAAAGAGAGTTACTAGATTTAACATTCTGATCTGTTTGATTTAACACACTATCTTTGGACGCTTTAGTATCCTCAGTAGGTGGGTCAAGTGGTTCATCACCCCACAACAACACTTTCTTAGGTTTTTTAAAAGTCTCTTGAAGTGAAGGTGTACCAAGGACTTCTTCAGAAATTGATTGAGATTTTTGAGAATTTGTCAAACGGTCATTGGGGTCTAAAGAGTGGCGCTCATTAAAATAATCGCGCACTTCATTTAAAACCTCACTGTAAGGCTGGAGCATATCCAAAGGCTCAGAAACCTGAAACTTATCTCCATTAGAATTTTGAGTTAAGTCCGCACCTAAAGCTTCACCTTGTTGAATGGATTCACCCAAATTTTGAGCAGACGATGCACTTAAATCAGCACCACGTCCAGTTACATCATCATTTTGTAAATTACTTGAGTGAGATAAATCCCCATGAGTTTGCTGCTGATCACCTAATCCATTAGATGCGCCATCTGTCATAATCGCATTGATACGACCAAGGATATTTTCAAGTTGTTTAGAATTAGCTGCCTGATCAAACTCGCTAGAAGAGTCAGAATTTTGCGTCTCTTGAGACAATGAGAGATCGTTATTTTTTTGTTTTGGTTGAAACGACATTTCGTTACCCTTGAATTAATCTCAGACGCTAAAAACGCCACAAACTCACTCACGAACTAAATATCGAAATCTCAACCTAACAATGCTGATCTTTCTTTAAAACTCTCAAAATTTAACACGTACAGAAATTGAGCTACTTCGCCAAATCACATTTGCCTGATAAGCAAATGAAAAGTTCAAACTAATCAAAAATGTGTAAACCAATGAAAAGTTTAAGATAACTTAAAATGACAAATTAAAATTCTCACAAAAAGAATCAAAACACAACTACCTTATTGAAATAGGTGATTCATCTCTTTGAAGCATCCCCTAAATTATGAAAAACAGTGCGAAAAAAGAAAAAAACAACAAAAATGCAACTGATTTAATCAAAAAAGCTCTTTTTTTTAAAAAAACCGAAAAAGAAACATGTTTCATTCCTATAGTCAGCTCAAAAAACAACTCAAAAGATCAATTTAAATTCTTTTTTAGAGACAAAATCATGCCCTTAAATCTGCCAAAACGCACAAAAACATATGCAAAAACTAAATCAGCAGTCTTTTTTCAGCAAAAAACTCTAAAAGCTTACATTCTAGGCTCTGCTTTAGTGTTATCACCAGCATCAATCGCCCTAGCTGATGAGACTGGCAGCCGCTTTACAATGATTGAAAGCAAGAACGGGATTATACGCCTAGATAAAAAAACAGGAGCAATGTCAAACTGTAAAAAATCCACGACTGGATGGAGCTGCAAGCCCATTAAAGAAACAACAGAGGCAAGCTCTCACTCACCGAATGAACAAAATGAAGAACTTTTCTCAAAACTACAAAAAGCCAATGAAGCTTTAGAAAAAGAAAATCAAATTTTAAAGCAAAGAATAGCCAATCTTGAATTGGGCTTAAATGATGAAAAGTCAGAAAAAAAACTAAAACTTCCTACCGACGAAGAAGTAGATGAAGCCATCACATATATGGAAAAAATGATACGAAAATTCGGTGGCGCTATGAAAAGACTAAGAGAAAAACACCCAGAAGTCCCAGGCACAGAATTATAAACTTAAACTTTCATAGTATTTAAAACCAATAGAGGTTCATCAAACACCACCAGTGGGGCGCCGCGGCATAGCTAAGCGTAACAAACGCTCATAAAGCGCTTCCCCGCCTGGAGTTCTAATATCAAGCAAAACTTCCAGATCAGCCCCGTTTGGCTTCGGCCCCATAAAAGAGCCAATAATGCCAGATATGAAAGATAGAATAATAACGAGTAGTGCCACCTCAAATAAACCAAATCCTAACACCTGATTATTGAGGCCAAAGTTAGTTATGGCTAACAAAGCGCACGCCCCCGCCAAGCCCGGCACGAGCGCAAAAACAAACCCCATCTTGCTCATTCTATTCAACCAAATACTTAAGATTAAAACAGGAAAAACACCGCAAGCACACAAAACCAAACCAGATAGGAAAAGAGAAAAGCCACTATGCTCAACATAAAGGGCTCCACTAATCAAACCAATCGTCACAAGAACAATCATCAAACGTGACCAAAGTAAATTATTCAATCCAATAACATCAGCTTCCATTTCAGATTTTTGAAAGTGCAAATCTCTAGATAATAACTTAGACAAAGTCATTAAGCGCCCAACAAAACTGGCCAAGGCAGCTGCCATTAAAGTCGCAAACCCAAGCGATTGCATCGTTCCATTTAACGAAGCAACATAGGGCAATGCCAAAATGCCAACATCTCTTGCAAATGAAAATTCTGTCCCAGAAAGTTGACCATCACCATTCACATCACGTGCACTTAGCAAACCAAAAGCCCCTAATTGACGAAGCCACTCAGGGAGCTCACTCACTAAAAATTTAGCGTCAGGGTTAAAAATCATATATTGCAAAAAAATCGCGTATGCAGGAATTGAAAGCACGGCCAACCCAACAAGAGCTACTCCCCAAGCAAAACTCTTTCTTGCCTCAAAAACAGTAACGCCCATTGACGAACGAAGCAAAAGAGATGGCATTGCAGCAATACCAAAAGCAATCACAGCCATCATTATGAATTTATCAAGCCCACTTAAAGCTCTTTCTCCGCCAATAAATGTAACGGTTAAAGCATGAAACTCATTATTTAAAAGCGCTGCCCATTTGGTAATTTGCAAAGGCTCTACATTAGAAGAAAGTCTCTCCCCACCCCCCGTTTGAAAACTAGCAATTTCATCAATCAAACTACCATAAGTCATTTGTGCTAAAGGTAAATTGGTTAACTTGAGAGAAACAATAATAAGAGGAACAATCAGTCCTAATAAAACAACAATAGCTAAAGCACATTGTGCCCACCCCATTGAACGCACACCGCCAGGTAACAAAATAAACAAAGCCAAAACCAATATAATCAGTAAAGTAAATTCACTAGAAATTCCAAAAACCAAAGGCCCTAAAAATTTAAGAAAACTAAGCTCAGCAAGAGCAAATAAAACTACAGGAGCAAGCAAAGCTAAAGCAGCCAGGAAACCAACGACACGGCTGCGAAACCTAATTTCAAAAAATGATGGCAAAGTATAAACACCGGCTTTACGAATGAAAGAAGCCAGAAAAAAGCCCGCGATTAATAAGCCTCCAATAAGTCCAAATAAAAGACCATAACCATCCATACCAAGAAAAAAGATAACGCCTGTAAAACCTGAAAGACCCGCACCACCAAGTGTGAGCACAAACAAAACCAGTCCATTTAAACCTGAAGGAACACGCCGACCTGAAACATAAAAATCTTCACTATTATTTGTCATCGTCGCTAAAGAGATAACAACTGACAAAAAGAAGGCAGCACCCGAAAGGGAATATAAGATATATTCATCAATAACGCTCATGTGCTCAAGGATAAGAAGAAACACAATCAACCCAATAAAAACAGCTGTGAAAATTCCGTAATAAACACCAAGAAGCGGGTTAACAGATCTCTGACGAGTATACATAGCGATAATCTCTCCTACAAATCTTCATCAGCACCGTAATGGGTGTCAATATGATCTTGAAACCCAGTAAACCAAAAAACAATTCCGATGCACAAAAGCACTAAAAATTGCCCTGTAAGCAAAACCCCAAGAGGAAAACCAAAAAGACGAAACTCATCCAACAAATGAGAAAAAATAAGTCCAAGCGTAATGCCACCAAAACAAATCAAAGCCAACACAACAACAAGTCGCTTTGTCGCTGCCCAATATGGCCAGAACCTCTCATTTTCCATCATGGCAAGCCCTCCCTCAATCAGCTTGAATGGTAAACGCACAAAGTCAAGATCAACTATCGTTTTAATCAAGACGTCACAAAAAGGC
>JAEPQF010000076.1:269-10061 GCA_017640685.1 Hyphomicrobiales bacterium | reverse complement strand
TCTTATAATTACTAATTACTCCAAATTATCACTGCCATTTTTTATAAAATAATGGTAAGTAACGTTAATAAAATTGTCAGATTGCACGAATGAATAAGTAATGAAGGGAATTATATCATGGGAATGCTAGGGGAATTCAAAGAGTTTGCTCTTAAAAGTAATTTTGTGGATATGGCCACAGGTATTGTCATCGGAGGTGCCATTGGCACAGTTGTCAAATCACTTGTCTCAGATATTATAATGCCACCAATTGGCCTTGCTATGGGGGGTATAGACTTTTCTGATCTCGCCATTAAATTGCAAGATAAAGTTGGGGATACACCAGAAGTTGCCATCAAGTACGGCTCTTTTATCAATAATTTAATCAGCTTCCTCATCGTCATGGCTGCTATTTTCATGCTCATTAAAGTAATCAATACCGCCAAAGCTCAGTTTGAAAAAGAAGAAGAAGAAAAACCAGCTGAGCCACCACGCAACGAAGTTTTGCTGGAAGAAATTCGCGATCTATTGAAAAAATAACTCAAATAATTCACTTTAAATTTTTAAAAACGCAGTTGAGCAATCGACTGCGTTTTTTCTTATTTATTAGTCTATTCTCAAAAATTATCTAGACTTACGAGCAGAAAAACCAAATGATTGATCTAAAGAAATTCCAAAAAACAAAAATTGAAAATCTTTAAGGAACTTTCATGCCAACTTATAATTACACGTGCCCCACACACGGCACTTTTAGTGCCCACGCTTCAATGAAAGCTTACAAAGATCCTCAAAACTGCCCCACTTGCGAAAAACCCTCTCCGAGAGATTTTATTACAGCCCCGCAAATATCAACCAGAAATCCTCGCCCAAAAGCCAATCAATCAGGTGGCCCAAAGGGAAGAGAACTCAAACACGCCCCAGGCTGCAGCTGTTCATCTTGCACGAGCTCTTAGAAGAAAACATCCAAAGTTCCTCCATACACAAAACAACCATAACAATTCCCAAACAATTGCTTAGTGTTAGAGAGTAGTCCATCAAATTATAAAGAAATTTATACAACCCTGGCTTAGCCAGTGGTGCCGCTGGGGAGAATTGAACTCCCGGCCTCACCATTACCAATGGTGCGCTCTACCACTGAGCTACAGCGGCTGAAAAAGCCTGAAATGGCGAAAAGCCAACGAATTTTCAAGGTTTTTGATCAGATTGCGGGACACTGCCACAGCTCAAATAATCTTTCAAGCCCCGAAAAGCGCTATTCTTTTGAAAAGACACTTAACAAAAGGTACTTCATCAGCGTATAACCGAAAAATCAAATCGTGATTAAGTAACTTTAAATAAGCTTCATACCTTAAAAAAGATGACAAACAAGAGCAAAAATGCAAACGATCGGGAAGATCGATTGAAAAACAACTTGAGGGCTAACTTACAAAAACGCAAATCACAAATCCGCGCGCGCAAAACAGAGCAAACTCCAAAAGAAGATACTAAAGAAAATAAATAATAGTCCAAGACTTTAAGGCTCAATGAAAACACCATGACAGATACTTTGGGAATGGTGTATTGCAGTTGTGAGTAGCCAATTGAAAGTCTGTAGAATCAAAGAAATTTAGTTTTTATGACTATGATTTCTATCGGTAATAGCAACGGTTGATTTTTTTGCGGATGCTTGTGGGCATCTGAAGCGCGATAGGACAAACTGAATACCAAAAGAAAAGAAATCAGTTTTTTATGACTATGATTTCTGTAGGCAACAGCGACGGTTGTCATGTAGGCAACTGAAGGAGCACTAAAGAATGGATAAAATTGAAATCACCGGTGGCAATGAGCTCAACGGTCAAATTCAAATCAGTGGCGCTAAAAATGCAGCCCTCCCATTAATGATCACAAGTCTGCTTACACCAGATACACTCACTCTTAAAAATGTGCCTAACCTAAGAGATGTTAATCAACTCAAAAAAATCTTAGGCAATCACGGTACCGACCTGACCATTGAAGGCAAACGGGCAAATGGCAACCAATATGCTGGCGAAACTTATCACCTCACCGCAAGAGACATCGTTGACACAACAGCCCCTTATGAAATGGTTTCAACGATGCGCGCAAGCTTTTGGGTTCTTGGCCCAATTTTAGCGCGCTGCCATGAAGCCAAAGTCTCCTTGCCTGGTGGCTGCGCCATCGGTACGCGTCCTGTGGATCTTCACTTAGCCGGATTAGAAGCTCTTGGAGCTCAAATTGAGCTTGAAGATGGTTATGTAATCGCCAAAGCTCCAGGCGGCCTAAAGGGCGGGCATGTTCGATTCCCAAAAGTTTCTGTTGGAGCCACCATCAATGTGCTCATGGCAGCTACGTTAGCAAAGGGTGAAACAATCATTGAAAATGCTGCAACCGAGCCTGAAATCGGTGACGTTGCGAATTGCCTTGTGAAAATGGGTGCTAAAATTGAAGGCATCGGCCGCAAAACCCTAAACATTCAAGGCGTTGAAAACCTTGAAGGCGCAGTTCATAACGTCTTGCCAGATAGAATTGAAACAGGAACCTTCATGATGGCTGTTGCTGCCACTGGCGGTGAAGTTGAACTTGTAGGCGCAGTTCCAGAAACATTAACAGCAGCCATTGAAGTCCTTCGTGAAGCGGGTGTCTCAATTACAGAAACTCCAAAAGGCCTTTTGGTAAAACGCGTTGGCGAGACCATCAAACCAGTTCACATAGAAACTCAACCGCACCCAGGTTTCCCAACAGATTTACAAGCCCAGCTTATGGGACTAATGACCATTGCTGATGGCCGCTCAGTCATTAGAGAAACCATTTTTGAAAACCGCTTCATGCATGTGCAAGAACTGGCCCGCCTTGGTGCAAATATTAGCCTCAATGGTGACACTGCTATCGTTGAAGGTGTAAAAGAATTACGCGGTGCTCCAGTGATGGCCACAGACTTACGCGCCTCAGTTTCTCTCGTTATCGCTGGTCTCGTCGCTCAAGGTGTAACGACTGTAAATAGAGTTTATCATCTTGATAGAGGGTTTGAACGAATTGAAGAAAAACTCGGCAATTGCGGCGCCAAAATTAATCGTGTAAGTGATTGATAAAATTATTTTAAGAGCAAACGGATGTCAGAAACAGCCAAACCATTAAAACTCATGGCACTGGATGCAGAAGATTTAGAAATCATTTCTGCACATTGCCAAGATGCTGTTTTGCGTCTTGAAGACATAGGCTATGTAAAAAAAAGCCGTCGCTTTGCAATCATTCTCAATCGATTTGATTGGGAAACAGCTTTAAAAACTGGCAAAGATCATCAATTAAGACGTCGCCGTGCAGCTCTTCGTTTTGAATGTGTTGATCAAGCAGAGCACATCAATTTAAAAGCAAAACAAAAAGATCACGCTCTTAAATTACTCACCATAAAATTTGAAGAAACCAATGCCCCATCTGGTGTTTTATCTCTTATTTTTTCAGGTGACTGTGAAATCAAACTATCTGTTGAATGTATTGAGGTCGAACTCAATGACCTTGGAGCCATGTGGGAAACAAAAAATTTGCCAGATCATAAATTATGAATATGGCTTGATCTCGTAAAAGATAAAATCAACAAAGGACCAATCTCACCTCATCCCAACAAACGAGATATAGAATTACAAAATTTAAGTGAAGGTATTTAAACTATGGTAGCGCGCCTCAACAATCAAGATAGTGAGTTTGAACAACAATTCCAAACTCTATTAAATGCCAAGCGCGAAAGTGCAGCAGATGTAAATGACGCTGTAAGTGAAATTATCAAAAATGTTCGCATCAATGGTAACGATGCTCTATATGAATTTACAGAACGCTTTGATAACCAAGATTTAAAAACATCTGGTTTAGCCATCACAGATGACGAAATTGATGAAGCGATCAAAAATGTACCAGCTGAAACAATGCAAGCCTTAGAGCTGGCCGCGACACGAATTGAAAGCCACCATAAAAAGCAACAACCTGAAAACCAAAGATACACAGATGAAATTGGCGTAGAGTTGGGCTATCGTTGGAGCCCTGTTACAGCAGCCGGTCTTTATGTGCCAGGTGGCACAGCATCTTACCCAAGTTCCGTATTAATGAATGCTATCCCCGCCAAAGTTGCTGGTGTTGAAAGACTTGTAATGGTTGTCCCAACCCCAAATGGTGTCACAAACCCTCTTGTTCTCGCCGCCGCCAAATTAGCTGGCATAAAAGAGATTTATCGCATTGGCGGCGCTCAAGCCATTGCCGCCCTGACTTTTGGCACAGAAACAATCTCACCTGTCGATAAAATCGTTGGACCAGGAAATGCCTATGTCGCCGCTGCCAAACGCCAAGTTTTCGGAACCGTCGGCATTGATATGATCGCTGGCCCTTCCGAAGTTTTAATCATTGCAGATAAAAACAACAATCCAGATTGGATCGCAGCTGACTTACTCGCTCAGGCAGAACATGATGTCGCCGCCCAATCTATTTTAATCACTGACGCCCCTGACCTTGCATCAGAAGTAGAAAAAGCCGTAACAGCCCAATTAACAACCTTGCCACGCGGAGACATCGCTGGAAAAGCGTGGGCGGATTTCGGAGCGATTATTCTCGTTGATGAGTTAGAAAAAGCAGCTGAACTCTCAGATCGCCTCGCCCCAGAGCATCTAGAACTGGCATTAGATGACCCAGAAACCATGTTTGAAAAAATCAAACATGCTGGCGCCGTGTTCATTGGTCATCACACACCAGAAGCAATAGGTGATTATGTCGGTGGTTCAAACCATGTATTGCCAACAGCTCGTTCAGCACGCTTTTCATCAGGCCTAAATGTTTTAGATTTCATGAAAAAAACCACAATTCTAAAATGTTCGGCTGATGGCTTGCGTGCCCTTGGCCCCTCGGCCATTACCCTGGCCGAAGCTGAAGGATTAGGCGCCCATGCCCGAAGCGTATCAATTAGGATGAATTAACCCAAAAATTCACCTCTGATAGATGAATACTTTTCTCCTGTTGCAGCTAAGCCTCTGACAGGGCATAAAGAAGAGATTCAAATATAAAGGTTAAAAATAATGAGCGATGTAACCAGCACAAATACCAATTGCTTATTTGATATTATACTAGACGAAGACACCATTCGCCGAAACACGCCTGATATCGACCACGAACGTGAAGTGGCCATTTTTGATTTATTAGAAGAAAACTATTTTGAATTAGCCCCAAGAGAGGGCAAAACCGCTTTAACGGGCCCCTTTATTCTCACACTATCACTCGTTGAAAACCGCCTTATTTTTCATATTGCAGATCAAGAAAACAATCATCTTGTGTCTCACACCTTGTCATTATCTCCCTTTAAAAAAACCATCAAAGATTATTTCTTAATCTGTGAGAGTTATTTTGAAGCCATTAAAACAGCAACACCCCAGCGCATTGAAGCCATCGATATGGGGCGCAGAGGGCTGCACGATGAAGGGAGTGAACTATTGATTGAACGCCTTAAAGATAAGATATTATTAGATAAAGCAACATCACGCAGGCTTTTCACGCTCATTACCGCCCTCCATTGGAAGGGCTAATATATGAGCGGCGCCAGTCAACAAGCTCGCCCACAGGCCATTCTTTTTGTTTGCACTGAAAATGCAATCCGCTCTCCCATGGCTGCCGCTCTTTATCAGCAATTATATGAAAATGAAAGTTATGTTCAATCAGCAGGCATCCGTGCCGGTCAAAACAATCTATTCATGCCAATTGTTATGCAAGAAATTGGAATTGACCTGAGCGACCATTCACCTCAAACCTTAAATGACCTGCAAGACAGCCTTTTTGATATCATCATTACCCTTAGCCCTGAAGGCCATCACCAGGCAATGGAGCTAACACGAACCATGGCTGTAGATGTTGAATATTGGCCCACAATGGACCCAACTCTGGTGGATGGTAACAGAGATCAAAGATTAGATGCTTTTAGAGCCTGCCGAGATACCTTGAAAAACAAAATAAAATCCCGCTTTAATATCTCCCAGACAAATCAATAAGAATTCTAAATAAAACCTCCAAATCCCCGCCTTAACTAAAGAATTTGTGTGAAAATCTTCCCAAACAGCCAAAACTATTCTCATTTCTTCCCCTTTTTTCGCTTATTATAGTTCTAAAGAGACAAATTGTGCCCAAGACATCAATTGAGCACTTGATTTTATGCGCGTGAAGAAGGAAACTCCGGCGCATCAAACATTTATCAAGAAATGAAGGAATTTATGGCAAAAGAAGAACTACTAGAGTTTCCAGGTATCATTACCGAGCTCCTACCCAATGCAACCTTTCGAGTTAAACTTGAAAACGATCATGAAATCATCGCACACACAGCTGGCCGTATGCGCAAAAACCGCATCCGTGTCCTTGCTGGTGACAAAGTGTTAGTGGAAATGACACCATATGATCTAACAAAAGGCCGCATTACTTACCGTTACAAATAATCTGTTTCAAATAGTGCGATCGAAAAAAATTGAGGATGGGTTTGTGGTTGATTTTTCAGCAATTAAGCGTCTAGGGCAAAATAAAAAACCAGCTGTTATAAATCCTGATGGAGCAAACAGTCTTGTCTTGGCCTCAGCATCCCCGCGCCGACTAGCTATTCTAGGTCAAGTTGGGATTGAGCCTGATGCTCTGCGCCCAACATCAATAGATGAAACCCCTCAAAAAACGGAACCACCGCGCGCATACGCAACCAGAATAGCCAAAGAAAAAACCCAGGCCGCCCTTAAAATCATTGATGAAGAACCCGAATTAGCCGGTTCTTTCATTTTAAGTGCTGATACCGTTGTAACGGTTGGTCGCCGAATTTTGACAAAGCCAGAACTCGTTGAAGAAGCAGCCAGCATGCTGCAATTACTCTCAGGTAGGTCTCATCGAGTGTATACCGCTGTATGCTTAGCCACACCAGCTCGCAAATTACGCCAACGTATTATAGAGACAAGAGTACGCTTCAAACATCTCTCATCTGAAGAAATTGATTGTTATCTCGTTTCAAATGAGTGGCGCGGGAAAGCAGGTGGTTATGCTATCCAGGGTATGGCTGGTGCTTTTGTAGAGCGCCTTGTTGGCTCATATACAAATGTCGTTGGCCTGCCCTTAACAGAAGTGATTAAAATGCTTCGCGCTGAAGGTTATCCGGTAACTTACCATTGGATGAAACGCGCTGGCCGTGACCTTGAGTGATACCTTCGCTTAACGTCACAAAAACGTCTAAAATCACAATCAACGTAAAAACGAAATACCAATTGATTTTAATAGTATGACAGACAAAGAAAAGAAAATTGCAAAATGCTCACTTTGCGATGAACCAAGATCAGAAAAATATCGCCCGTTCTGTTCAAAAAGGTGTGCTGATCTAGATCTGAACAGATGGCTCACGGGCCAATATGCCATTCCTGTTGAAGAACAAGAACCTGACGATTTTGATAAAGCACTTGGGCAATCACATTTAGCATCAAGTGAAACCAATGATCCCACTAAACTAAACTAACTCATCACGTAACACTTAGAACTTATAATCTCCAAACCGCCGAACGGCCGTAATCTCCCCCCCACCATTATTACGAATTCTATCTACCGCTGGTGCAAGCGGCTCAATCTCAACCGCCATATGATGAGCATTTGAATGAAGAAGGTCAGCCTCATTAATCATCAAACCAATGTGCCCCTTCCAAAAAACCAAATCTCCCCGTTTCAACTGAGAAATGTCAGAACTATCAGCTAATAAATCCCCAAGAGACGCGGCCTGTAAATCACTATCCCGCCTGCTAAATTCACCTGTAGCTTGTAGAGCAATTTGAATAAGTGCTGAACAATCAAGACCAAGAGACGTGCGCCCTCCCCATAAATATGGCGTCCCAACAAACCGCTCGGCAACAGCTACAAAATCATCATCAAAGCTTAAAACTGAAGAAAGGTGAGATGAGTAAACATAGCCCTTATCAGCCAATTCACTAAACTCACCCTCTTGGCCAATCACAGCAACCGGGCTCATCATGGATATTAACGCAATTGGAGGTGACTTAAGGTTTGCCTCTTCATAAATAAAAGTACGCAATTTTGAAACATAGTGCGTGGGTTTTAATTGGCCAGGAGAAAGCCCTTCAAGCGGCAGATAACCAACATAATCATCCGTTAAAATTTGCCCCCAGGCCCATCCATCTCGGATTTCAAAAATCCGAACCGCTTCTCCAAACAGAGCTTCTGTTTGCAACTCACCATCAAATGTTGGTTGGCTAAATAATGGCACACTATCCCGGTGCACATGAGCTTCATCACCAGGAATATAGCGTTCAGCTTCAACCTGGTGAACCAAACGTTCATCAGCCAAATCAGCGCGATAAGCATGAATGCGAGGGTCAAGTTTTTTCATTTATTTATATTTCTTTTCTAAATAATCAAACACAGCACGCGCTGTTTGTGGTTCACCACCAACAGGCTTTCCAGGTAAAGCTTTTGGTGTCCACCCATAAATATCAAAATGGGCAAACCGTTTCGCCTTTTCAACAAACCGGCGTAAAAACAAACCCGCAGTAATAGAGCCCGCAAACGGCCCCGCTGAAATATGGTTCACATCAGCAATCTGTGAGTTTAACCACTTGTCATAAGGCCCCCAAAAAGGCAAACGCCACATATAATCTAAAACAGCACGGCTACTTTCTTCAAGACCATCTGCCATTTCATCATCATCCGTATAAAAAGGTGGCAAGTCCGGCCCCATGCCAACACGAGCCGCACCGGTGAGCGTTGCAAAACAAAAAAGTTCATCAACCTCTTGCTCATCCGCCAAAGCCAAAGCATCTGCTAAAACCAAACGCCCTTCAGCATCTGTATTCTCAATTTCAACCGTTAGCCCTTTGCGGCTTGGCAAAACATCACCAGGCCGGAACGCATTACCAGAAATATTATTCTCAGCAATTGGCAAAAGCACCCGCAAATTCAAAGGAAGCTTCGCTCCCATAATCATAGATGCGATTGATAAAGCGGTAGCACTACCGCCCATATCCTTTTTCATTAAATTCATGGCAGCACCTGGTTTCAAGTTCAAACCACCTGTATCAAAACAAATGCCTTTACCTACCAACGTCACTTTCGGGTCAGATTTTTTGCCCCAGTTTAATTCAATCAATCGCGGCGCTTGGGTCGATGCTCTGCCAACAGCATGAATAAGGGGGAACTTCTTCACCAATAAAGCGTCCCCCTTCACAACACTCATCTTAGCCTTATGTTGAGCCGCAAATAATTTAACCCGCTCCTCATAAACATCAGGTCCCAAATCATTAGCTGGCGTATTAATCAAGTCGCGCCCCAAATAAACAGAAGAGAGAAGGTTAAATAATTTATCCGCATCAATTGTTTTTGAAACTTTAAGAACACGCGGCTCTTTAACAGCACTAGGCTTATAGTCATTAAAGCGGTAAGTTCCAAGGCCCCAGGCAAGCGCGGCATCAAAATGTTCATCACCCTCTGCCAATGGCCCTTCAATATGATAGCTACCAACCGGCAATTTGAAAGGCACATCACCTAAGAGATGATAGATCATCGGCTCATCTTTTGAGCCCAAACCAACAACAGCTGCTTCAAGTATTCCCCCCTCATCAAACAACAATTCAACCTGGCTAGCACTTGCTTTAAACTCTTTAATGTCTAAATATTTTTTTTGAAAAGCCGTTAAACCTTTAACAAAAGATGAATAATCATCCGCATAAACCGTAAAAATCGGAGTGGTTTTCTTGCGAGAACTCGCTTCAAGAAAAAGATCTTTAACCTGCGTGTCAGTCATCTATTAGCCTTTCAAACTAT
>JAEPQF010000076.1:0-259 GCA_017640685.1 Hyphomicrobiales bacterium | reverse complement strand
TAATATTTACAAATACTTAATTGCCAGCCTGACAGAAAAAGTACAAGTCCAGTGCAAGTTTTTTTTTATAGTTAATCATTTGTTGACCGGTGTCTCATAAATTAACGGATGTAGAGTTAATTGCATTTTGAGTGGAAGTATAAAATGAACACCTATCAGACACCCATTGAAAGCTTAAAAAAGCCGATCAAATGTGGCTTTGTTATTGCTGCCCTGTCAACCTTAAGTTTAGCAGGTTGCTCAACGAGCTATAAAGATA
>JAEPQF010000075.1 GCA_017640685.1 Hyphomicrobiales bacterium | reverse complement strand
GCACGAATATGGATCTTTAGTTGAACCTCATCGGCCAAATCATCGGTCGAAGCCCATTCACCTTGACCAATTTTATAAGCCAAGCGGCTAATAACAGTCTCGCCTTTGGCCTCAATAACAACTCTTTCATCTTCTGTAGCGGTAGCAAGCTGAATGGTGAGTTTAATAATGTTCGGTTGAACAATATCTTTAATCGTTAAATTACCAGCCACTTCATAAACATCTCCGCCTAATGACTTAAACGACTTTGATTGAAAAGTAGCTTTTGGAAACTCACCAGCATCAAACCAACTAGAACTTGCTAAAGTCTGCTCAACCAACACATTACTCAAAGAAATGGAGGTAACATCAATTTCCAGCTCAACAACAGCCTTGCCTAACTCATCCGGATTAAACACCAACTGTTTTAATTGGTATTTTTTGAAAACGCCTGTTGTCTTTGCCCCTTTTTGAGTGGCAGTAAATTCCATAAGACTCACCTGTTCATCAATATCCCACTGTGGTCCTGCATCAGATCGTGACGATACATCAGAGTTCGCACTCTCACTCTTAACGTCTTTCTCTTTAGAAGAAGTCTCTTTTTCAGTAAGTTCTTTTACAGGTTTTTCCGCCTTCTTTTGGCCCTCAATTCCCAAAGTTTGAGTGTAATAAACATAAAAGCCAACACCACCTAATAGAGCAAAAGTAATCAGCGCTTTATGCAAAAAATGCGGTTTCATTTTCTGCAAAATAGGGTCTTTGAAAAAGAGATGATGAATAATAACGGCAGCAACATGCCCAACAACCAAGAGCGCAAGAAACAAAGCTAAATAAAAATGCACCTGAGCCAATTGATTAGAAAGCGCTTCATCCTTGCCAATCAAATCTGGCACAGGCAAAACTTCAAAAATCACAATCTCAAAACCAGCACTAGAGCTGCGCAGCCAACCAACCAATGGTAATAAAAGTAACACTGCATAAAGTAAAAAGTGCCCAACTTTCGCACCAAAATGAAATATTTGAGGAACTTGAGCCGAAGAATGAGCGGGAGCTTTCGTTACAAAACGCCAACAAAGACGCAAAACAACGAGCGCTAAAATAAAAAGCCCAAGCCATTTATGCCAGGCATAAAAATTGAGTTTTTCTTTCGAAAGTGCCAAAGGCTCCATCGTCAATCCAAGAGCAAAAGCTGCAAAGATCAAAACTGCAATAAACCAATGAAATTGCCGAGAGAGCCAATTATAGGAAGAAGAATGATCAGAAGTCTCTGTCTGTGGGGGTGAATGAAATGCCACCAAACCTCTCCTTTAAAACGAATAAGCTAATTAAGAAAACCCATAAAAGCTCATTTTTAAAACACATTCTATGATACGTATAAGTCTAATCTTATCCGTCTATGATGACAAAAAAAAGCCGCCTCAAAAGAAGCGGCTTTTTTTAAATTTATTTAGCAACAACTTATTCAGCTGCTGTCGGATCACTTGCTGGAGCTTCTGGGACAATCACATCTTCAGCTTGTGCAGCCTCATCAATGATCGGACTTTCCACATCCATTCCAGTGTTACGCTCTTTCAAAATAAGCTCATCACGCATAGTTGAAACTTTACGAAGCTTACTGAGCATAGCTCCCGTACCAGCAGGGATAAGACGTCCAACAATCACGTTTTCTTTCAAACCTTCAAGTGTATCAGACTTACCAGCAACTGCAGCTTCCGTTAGAACGCGTGTTGTTTCCTGGAATGAAGCCGCTGAAATAAAGCTCTTTGTTTGCAAGCTTGCTTTGGTAATACCAAGCAGAACAGGACTACCTTTTGCAGGTTGACGACCATCTTTCTCAGCCGCTTCATTTTGATCTAGGAAATCAAAACGATCAACTTGTTCACCCTTCAGCATTGATGTCTCACCAGGGTGCTCAACTTCAACCTTTTGAAGCATCTGACGAACAATCACTTCAATGTGCTTATCGTTAATCGGCACACCTTGTAAGCGATACACATCTTGAATTTCGTTCACCAAGTAAGTCGCAAGCTCTTCAACACCTTTAATCGCAAGAATGTCGTGCGGAGCTGGGTGACCATCTAAGAGATATTCACCTTTTTCAATCCGGTCACCTTCTTGAACAGAAAGGTGCTTACCCTTTTGAATAAGATATTCAACTGGCTCTTCATCTTCAGCATCAGGAACAATCGCAATCCGGCGCTTATTCTTATAATCACGGCCAAATTCAACAGTACCTGAGATCTCAGCGATAATCGCATGATCTTTCGGACGACGTGCTTCAAACAATTCAGCAACCCGTGGTAGACCACCGGTAATATCTTTCGTCTTCGCACTTTCAAGTGGAATACGGGCCAAGACGTCACCAGCCTTCACCTTCGTGCCAGGGTCAACCGAGAGAACGGCATCAACAGAAAGAATTGATCTCGCCTCACCACCACGTTTGGTCTCAAGTACTTCACCTTTATCATCAGTGATTGCAATCGCTGGTTTCAAGTTCTCACCACGCGGGCTTGAACGCCAGTCAATAATCACACGGTTCGCAATACCTGTTGCCTCATCAAACTGTTCGTCAACAGAAATGCCATCGGTTAAGTCTTCAAATGTTGCAGTACCATCAACCTCACAAAGGATCGGACGTGTATAAGGATCCCATTCAGCAATCCGCATACCGCGTTTCACCTTGTCACCTGTATCAACTTTAAGATGCGCACCTTGCAAGATTTTATGAGTAGCAAGTTCTTTGCCATCAGCGTCTTTAATAACAAGAACCAAGTTACGGCTCATAGCTACCAAACGGCCTTGGCTATCTTTAGCAATGTCTTTGTTTTTAAAGTCAACAATACCATCATAGCTGGCTTCAACAAACGAGCTATCAACCACCTGCGCTGTACCACCAATGTGGAATGTCCGCATAGTAAGCTGTGTACCAGGCTCACCAATCGATTGAGCTGCGATAACACCAACAGCTTCACCAAGGTTCACAGGTGTACCACGCGCCAAGTCACGTCCATAACATTTACTACAGCAACCATTTCTGGTCTCACAAGTCAAAACAGATCTAATCTGAATTTCTTGAATTGAAGAATTATCAAGCGCAATTGCATCAGCTTCATCAATAAGCTTGCCTTCTTCAATAAGAACGCGCCCAGATTCAGGGTCTGTCACAGTTTCAGCTGCTGTCCGACCAAGTGCACGGGTGCCAAGAGATACAATCACTTCACCACTATCAACCGCAGCAGAAACAGCAATAGATTTATCGGTGCCGCAATCAATCTCATTGATGATGCTATCTTGCGCCACGTCAACCAGACGGCGTGTCAAATAACCAGAGTTCGCAGTTTTCAGCGCCGTATCAGCAAGACCTTTCCGCGCACCGTGGGTGGAGTTAAAGTACTCAAGCACGGTCAAACCTTCTTTAAAGTTCGACGTAATCGGTGTTTCGATAATGTCACCAGAAGGTTTCGCCATAAGGCCACGCATACCAGCCAACTGTTTCATCTGTTGGGGTGAACCACGCGCACCAGAGTGAGCCATCATATAAACTGAGTTCGTTGGAATGGTCCGACCTGTTTCGTCATCCACATGAACCGCAGAAATACGATCCATCATTTCAGCTGCAACTTTGTCAGTACATTTCGCCCACGCATCAACAACTTTGTTGTATTTCTCACCGCGTGTAATCAAACCATCATTGTACTGTTGCTCATATTCACGAGCCAAGTCAGACGTATCATCAACGATCTTCGCTTTAGTATCAGGAATAACCATGTCATCCTTACCAAACGAAATACCAGCCAAACACGCATGCTTAAATCCGGTTTGCATAATGCGGTCACAGAAGATAACGGATTCTTTTTGTCCGCAATTCCGATAAACCGCATCAATCATCGCAGAAATTTCTTTCTTAGTGAGCATGCGGTTAATGATTTCAAATGAAACACCAGGTTTTTTCGGTAGCAATTCACCCAAAATCATACGACCAGGTGTGGTGTCATAAACAGTGCTGATCTCTTCACCAGCATCATCAATTGATTTATAACGTCCTTTAATTTTGGTATGAAGCGTCACAACTTTATTATCAAGCGCATGACGGATTTCAGCAACAGAGCCAAACATCATGCCTTCACCAGGCTCATTGTCATAAATAAGCGAAAGATAATAAAGACCAAGCACAATATCCTGAGATGGCACAATAATCGGCGCACCGTTCGCTGGGTGCAGCACGTTATTGGTAGACATCATCAACACACGCGCTTCAAGTTGTGCTTCGAGCGAGAGCGGTACGTGAACCGCCATTTGGTCACCGTCAAAGTCAGCATTAAACGCGGCACACACAAGCGGATGCAACTGAATGGCTTTGCCTTCAACTAAGACAGGCTCAAACGCCTGAATACCAAGACGGTGCAGCGTTGGCGCACGGTTCAGCATCACAGGGTGTTCACGAATAACCTCGTCCAGAATATCCCAAACTTCAGGCTTTTGTTTCTCAACAAGCTTCTTGGCTTGCTTCACAGTGGACGCATAGCCCTTCGCATCAAGCCGCGAATAGATAAACGGCTTGAAAAGCTCCAATGCCATCTTCTTAGGAAGACCACATTGATGCAACTTCATTTCAGGACCAACCACGATCACTGAACGGCCTGAATAGTCAACACGCTTACCAAGCAAGTTCTGACGGAAGCGACCTTGCTTACCCTTAAGCATATCTGAAAGTGACTTAAGCGGACGCTTGTTCGCACCTGTAATAACCCGGCCACGACGACCATTATCAAACAGCGCATCAACAGATTCTTGCAGCATCCGCTTTTCGTTACGGATAATGATGTCTGGAGCTCTAAGCTCAATCAGGCGTTTCAAGCGATTGTTCCGGTTGATCACCCGGCGATAAAGATCGTTCAAATCAGATGTCGCAAAGCGGCCACCATCAAGCGGCACAAGCGGGCGAAGTTCTGGTGGAATCACAGGTACAACAGTGAGAATCATCCATTCAGGACGGTTACCAGATGTGATAAAAGCTTCAACAACTTTCAAACGTTTAGCAAGTTTTTTAGGCTTCAATTCTGTTGTTGCTTCAGCAATTTCTTGGCGCAATTGATCGCGAATTGCAGGCAGATCAAGACCCATCAAAATTTCGCGAATAGCTTCCGCACCAATGCCAGCTGTAAAGGCATCATCCCCATATTCTTCTTGAGCATCCATATACTCTTCTTCAGAAAGCAACTGGCCTTCTTGGAAAGGAGTAATACCAGCCTCAATAACGATGTAACTTTCAAAATAAAGAACCCGCTCAAGATCCTTCAATGTCATGTCTAAAAGCTGACCAATACGAGAAGGTAGTGATTTCAAGAACCAAATGTGAGCAACAGGAGCTGCCAGTTCAATATGGCCCATGCGCTCACGGCGCACCTTGGTCAATGTCACTTCAACGCCGCACTTCTCACAGATGACGCCTTTATACTTCATCCGCTTATATTTGCCGCAGAGACATTCATAATCTTTCACAGGACCAAAAATCCGAGCGCAAAAAAGACCATCACGCTCAGGCTTAAATGTTCTATAGTTAATCGTCTCTGGCTTTTTGATCTCGCCAAAAGACCAAGAATGAATTTCTTCAGGGCTCGCAATCGAAATCCGAATTTGATCGAATGTTGATTGAGGCGTCTGAGGATTAAAGAGATTGACGGCGTCGTGGTTCATCCCGGTTCTCCATTTAGAAAGAGTTGTCTCTTTCAGTCTTGCGTCATTACAATTTTAATAGGACGCATTAATTAATTATTTTCTCAAAGCAGTCTTTAAAGATGCAGCATTATTCTGCTGCATCTATATCCGCATCAGCTTCAGGTTTTGCTAATTGTTCTTTTTGCTCAGACAGCTGATCAAACGTCACATCAACTTCAGGCTCAATATCTTTGAACTGTTCAAGCTCAACATTAAGGCCAAGTGCACGCATCTCTTTAATGAGCACGTTAAAGCTCTCAGGAATACCTGCTTCAAATGCATCATCACCGCGAACAATCGCTTCATAAACCTTCGTCCGTCCAGCAACGTCATCAGACTTAACAGTGAGCATTTCCTGCAAGGTATAAGCAGCACCATAAGCTTCCAAAGCCCATACTTCCATCTCACCAAAACGCTGACCACCAAATTGAGCTTTACCACCCAATGGCTGCTGAGTAACAAGGCTGTAAGGGCCGATTGAACGAGCGTGAATTTTGTCATCCACCAAGTGGTGTAGCTTCAAGAGATACTTATAACCAACGGTCACTTTGCGATCGAACGGCTCACCAGTTCGGCCATCATGCAATGTCACTTGACCAGAGGCGTCAAGCCCAGCACGCTCAAGTAACTGAACAATATCCGGCTCATGGGCACCGTCAAACACAGGCGTTGCAATCGGCACACCATTGCGAAGATTATAGCCAAGCTCATAAAGGTCATCTTCAGAATAGTCATCAACGATGTCGCCATCGCCGTACACCTTCTCAACGGCCTCTTTAACCGGCGTGATATCTTTTTCAATACGATAAGCTTCCATCGCATCATCAATCACTCGGCCAAGACCGCGGCAAGCCCAACCCATATGGGTCTCTAAGATCTGACCAACATTCATCCGTGATGGCACACCAAGCGGGTTAAGAACAATATCAACTGGCGTTCCGTCTTCAAGATACGGCATATCTTCTTGCGGAACGATTTGCGAAATAACACCCTTGTTACCATGACGACCAGCCATCTTATCACCAGGTTGAAGCTTACGTTTCACAGCAACAAAGACTTTCACCATCTTCATCACACCAGGTGGAAGTTCATCACCACGCTGTAGCTTATCAACCTTGTCAACAAAACGTTGCTCAAGAAGTTTTTTAGCTTCTTCATATTGCTTCTGAATGGCTTCAACTTCAGCCATCGCTTTTTCGTTCTTAAGCGCGATTTCCCACCATTGCGAACGAGGAATACCATCAAGCGCTTCTTCAGAAACTTTAGAGCCTTTGCGCAAATCTTGAACACCCTGGATCACTTCTTTGCCCATAAGAGCATCTCTCAAACGGCCATAAACGTTCCGATCAAGAATTTGCATTTCGTCATCGCGGTCTTTCGCCAAGCGTTCAATTTCTTCACGCTCGATCGCCATTGCCCGCTCGTCTTTTTCAATACCATGACGGTTGAAAACACGAACCTCAACAACAGTACCAACAACACCAGGTGATAGTTTTAAAGAAGTATCACGAACGTCAGAAGCTTTCTCACCAAAGATCGCACGAAGAAGTTTTTCTTCTGGCGTCATTGGGCTCTCACCTTTTGGCGTAATCTTACCAACAAGAATGTCACCCGGCTTCACTTCAGCACCAATATAAACGATACCGGCTTCGTCGAGATTTTTAAGAGCTTCTTCTGAAATATTTGGAATATCACGTGTGATTTCTTCTGGGCCAAGCTTCGTATCACGCGCCATCACTTCAAATTCCTCAATGTGAATTGAAGTGAACACGTCATCACGCTTGATGCGCTCAGAAATCAGGATCGAATCCTCAAAGTTATAACCATTCCACGGCATAAACGCCACAAGCACGTTTTTACCCAACGCCAAATCACCAAGATCAGTTGATGGACCATCAGCAATGATGTCACCAGCCTTCACAGTATCATTCACCTTCACCAATGGGCGTTGATTGATACATGTATTTTGGTTTGAGCGCTGGAATTTACGCATATTGTAAATATCAACACCAGGCTTTGATGGGTCTTGCTCTTCAGTAGCGCGAATAACAATCCGTGTGCCATCAATTTGGTCAACAACACCAGTCCGGCGCGCAGCAATCGCAGCACCACTATCGCGTGCCACCACTTCTTCCATACCTGTGCCCACAAAAGGAGCTTCAGGCTTCAAGAGAGGTACCGCCTGGCGTTGCATGTTTGATCCCATAAGCGCGCGGTTCGCGTCATCATTTTCAAGGAACGGAATAAGTGCAGCCGCTACAGAAACAAGCTGTTTTGGAGAAACATCAACAAAGTCCACTTTCTCATTAGGAACCATCAACGCATCACCACCATGACGACAGTTAATCATTTCCTCAGCAAACTTGCCTTCATCTGTTAAAGGAACAGACGCTTGCGCAACATAGTGACGTGTTTCTTCCATAGCTGAAAGATAAACAACGTCATCACTGACCTTGCCATCAATCACTTTTCTATAAGGGCTTTCAATAAAGCCATATTTATTCACCCGCGCATAAGTCGCCAATGAGTTAATCAAACCAATATTTGGTCCCTCAGGCGTTTCAATCGGGCAGATACGACCATAGTGAGTTGGGTGCACGTCACGAACTTCAAAACCTGCACGTTCACGTGTCAAACCACCTGGCCCAAGCGCAGATAGGCGACGCTTGTGAGTAATTTCTGAAAGTGGGTTCGTTTGGTCCATAAATTGTGACAATTGGCTTGAGCCAAAGAATTCACGAACAGCAGCTGCAGCCGGCTTCGCATTGATCAAATCTTGCGGCATCACAGTGTCAATATCAACAGAGCTCATACGCTCTTTAATGGCACGCTCCATACGAAGCAAGCCAACACGATATTGATTTTCCATCAATTCACCAACAGAGCGAACACGGCGGTTACCAAGATGGTCAATATCATCAATCTCACCTTTGCCATCACGAAGATCAACCAATGTCTTCATCACGCCAATGATATCTTCTTTGCGAAGCGTGCGAACAGTGTCTTCACATTCAAGCTGCAAGCGAATGTTCATCTTCACGCGGCCAACAGCAGAAAGATCATAACGCTCAGCGTCAAAGAACAACCCATTGAAAACAGCTTCAGCGGCTTCAACAGTGGGCGGCTCACCCGGGCGCATAACACGGTAAATATCAATCAATGCTTCTTCACGGTTACTCGCTTTATCAACCATCAATGTATTGCGCATAAACGCACCTGTATTCACATGGTCAATATCAAGAATTGGCAATTCAGTAAGGCCAAATTCTTTAAGTTTTTCAAGTAGCTCAGCATCAAGTTCAGCACCGGCTTCAGCGATAATCTCACCGGTTTCCATGTTCACGACTTCTTCAGCCAAGTAGTGAGTAAACAATTCTTCATCGGTATAAAGAAGACGATCCAAACCAGCTTCCTGCAGCTTTTTAGCTTGGCGAGCAGAAACTTTCTTACCAGCTTCAATAGCAACTTCACCAGTTTTCGCATTGATCAAATCAGCCTGCGGCTTCACACCTTTAAAGCGTTCTGGAACAAACTCTGTGCTCCAGCCTTCTTTTTCCATTTTATAGATGATCTTGTCATAAAACAGTTCAAGAATTTCTTCGTCATCATGACCAAGCGCATAAAGAAGTGCAGTTGCAGGCAACTTACGGCGACGATCAATACGAACATGAACAATGTCCTTTGCATCAAATTCAAAATCTAGCCATGAACCACGATAAGGAATAATACGAGCTGCAAAAAGAAGTTTACCTGAAGAGTGCGTTTTACCACGATCATGATCAAAAAACACACCTGGAGAGCGATGCATCTGACTAACAATAACCCGCTCAGTACCGTTTACAACAAAAGTCGCGTTATCGGTCATGAACGGAATATCGCCCATGTAAACATCTTGTTCTTTGATGTCTTTAACAGACTTCGCGCCAGTTTCTTCGTTTACATCAAACACGATCAAACGCAACGTCACTTTTAATGGCGCAGCATAAGTCATGTCACGTTGTTGACACTCTTCAACGTCATATTTAGGTTTTTCAAATTCGAACGATACAAATTCTAAAGTTGCACGCTCAGAAAAATCCGTAATTGGGAATACTGATGTGAAAACAGATTGCAGACCCTCATCAGCCCGACCACCTTCTGGCACATCCACCATGAGAAATTCATCATACGATCTTTTTTGAACTTCGATGAGATTGGGCATTTCCGCAACTTCAGCGATAGACCCAAATTTCTTTCTAATGCGCTTGCGACCGGTGAACGTCTTAGCCATATCAGCTCCTCTGGTGCTTAAGATTGAAAAAGCCTCTGCCTTAAAATTAAGGAGATGCTCATTTCAATTTGTCATTTATGTAAAGCGTCGAAACTTTATATTTCGTTTTATTTTTGAACCGCTTATCAAATATGTTCTTAAAAAACTTATTAAACAAAAGGTCCTTTAAGCTTATTCGCTGATGAATTCAACCAGCCAAAATAGAAGAAAATGAGGGAGCAAATTAGCTCCCCCATTTAATAAATTACTTAAGTTCAACTGAAGCACCAGCTGCTTCAAGTTTTTCTTTAAGTTCGTTAGCTTCGTCCTTGCTAGCGCCTTCTTTAACAGGCTTAGGAGCACCTTCAACAAGCTCTTTAGCTTCTTTCAAGCCAAGACCTGTAATTGCACGCACTTCTTTAATCACGTTGATTTTCTTGTCACCTGCAGAAGCTAGGATAACATCAAATTCGTCCTTCTCAGCAGCAGCACCGCCAGCGTCACCGCCAGCGGCAGCAGCTACAGCCACAGGAGCAGCAGCAGAAACGCCCCACTCTTCTTCAAGACGTTTTGCAAGATCAGCAGCTTCCATAACTGTAAGGCTTGAAAGCTCTTCAACTAGTTTATCTAAATCAGCCATTTTATTTTCCTATAATAATCGATTTGTTTAATTTGCTTGGAACTCGTAAAGCTCTATTCGCTTGCAGCTTTCGCGCCCATCACCCGTGCCAGTTGTCCACCTGGTGCGTTGAGAACTCGTGCAACATTGCCGGCTGGTGCTTGGAACAAGCCAACAAGTTTACCTCTAAGTTCATCAAGTGATGGTAATTCTGCCAGAGAATTCACGCCTGCTTGATCCAGAATTGTTGAACCCATAGCTCCACCAAGAAGAACGAGCTTTTCGTTTTCCTTAGCAAACTTGGCTGCAACTTTTGGCGCACTTACCGGGTCGTCAGAGGTCATAATGCATGTAGGACCACTAAACAAATCAGATAAATCTTGTGCGTCTGTATCTTTAAGCGCGAGCTTAACGAGCCGGTTCTTTGCCACCTGCATAGACCCACCAACTTCCCGAAGTTGACTACGTAGCGCAGTCATATCGGCAACAGTGAGACCTGCATAGTGGGCCACAACGATCACGCCGGTATTACCCAACTTCTCGTTCAGTGCAGCTACGAGCTCTTCTTTTTGTGCTCTTTCCACCAGCTCACTCCATATTTGCAAAGACTTGTCTCTCAACCATGAGCGACGAACTTCTTTGCGGCTTACCATTTGCCGCTGCCTCATTCCAAGCATGTGGCTCGAAATTAAACAACGACGCTCACTTGCCTGCCCAGCATCCATTTGCAAAACACAAACAAACACTAATAGAAGTCCAAACCGATTAAAAATGGCGACAAGCACCAAATTCACTTAATCCGTTCAACTCCCGTCTATGCAGGCCATATGCTTAAATTTGCAAATCAGACTTCATGGCATAATCCCAATCAACCCAACAACAAACACCTGCAGTCTTGGACAGGACAAAACCTAAAAAGAAATAGTCCTTTTAGGCCTTCTCCCTATGAAAGACTTATCAAAACAACAAATCTTCCATAGTTCATCTTCTAAAGCAGAATTTCACCGCTTTAGAAGAAACTCAATTCAGCATCTCTTTATTTAAGACGCTGAAGAAACTTCAACCTTCACACCAGGTCCCATCGTAGATGAAATGGCGATTTGCTTTAAAAACGTTCCTTTTGCACCTGTCGGCTTAGCCTTAAGCACTGAAGCAACAAAAGCACGAACATTTTCAGCAATATCAGCTTCATTAAAGCTTGCTTTACCAATACCAGCATGAATAACACCCGCTTTTTCAACGCGGAACTCAACGGCACCACCCTTAGCACTCTTAACAGCTTCACCAACATTTGGCGTCACAGTACCAACCTTAGGGTTTGGCATCATACCGCGAGGGCCAAGCACCTTACCAAGACGACCAACAAGCGGCATCATGTCTGGCGTTGCAATACAGCGATCAAAATCGATATTGCCTTTTAAAACTTCTTCAAGAAGATCTTCAGCACCAACAATGTCTGCACCAGCAGCTTTAGCTTCATCCGCTTTTGCATCACGAGCAAAAACACCAACACGAACTGTCCGGCCAGAACCTTTCGGCAATTCACAAACACCGCGAACCATTTGGTCTGCATGACGAGGATCGACACCCAAGTTCATAGCAATTTCAACAGTTTCATCAAATTTAGCTGTCGCTGTTTCTTTCAAAAGCTTCACAGCTTCTTCGAGGCTATAGTGCTTAGTGCGATCAATCTTCGCTGCACTTTCTTTATACTTCTTACCATGCGCCATAATATTAACCCTTCACTTCCAAGCCCATAGAACGAGCAGAACCCGCAATAATCTTAGCAGCCTGATCAATATCATTCGCATTCAGATCAGCCATCTTCTTTTCTGCAATCTCGCGAACCTGATCCATAGTCACAGATCCAGCAACAGCACGGCCTGGCTCACCACCACCTTTTTTCAACTTAGCAGCCTTTTTAAGGAAGAAAGACGCTGGCGGCGTTTTCATCTCAAAGGTAAAAGACTTATCGTTGTAAACAGTAATATTCACTGGAATCGGAGACCCCGGCTCAGCATCACCAGATGCCGCATTAAACGCCTTACAGAATTCCATAATATTAATACCACGTTGACCCAAAGCAGGACCAATAGGCGGTGAAGGATTAGCCTGACCAGCAGGCACTTGCAGCTTTAAATAGCCTTCAATCTTTTTTGCCATTTTATTTCCCTTAAGCAAAGCTCAGAAATATAGAGCCCATCTAAAATTAAAACAGCACCTTACTCAAACAAGCAAAGCACCATCTTTAAGGCGACGTGGTACAAACCCAACTAACCGGCAAAGCTAGTAAATTCTCCCACATCAAATCACAATCAAGCGTCGACCTTTTTCTTAACTTGATTGAACTCCAATTCAACCGGTGTCGCCCGGCCAAAAATCTCAACAGCAGCCTTCATACGTTGGCGCTCATCATCAACCTCTTCAATCTGCCCACTAAAGCCCTCAAACGGACCATCAAGAACAGTAACAACCTCACCAACTTCATAAATAATAGTAGAACGAGGACGCTCAACACCCTCTTTAACTTGATGAAGAATAGCTTGAGCTTCCTTTTCCGAAATAGGAATAGGCTTACTCTCAGACCCTAAAAACCCAGTTACCTTCGGTGTATCTTTAATCAAATGATACGCCTCATCGGTCATATCCATTTTCACCAACACATAGCCTGGAAAAAACTTGCGCTCAGAAGCAACCTTACGGCCACGGCGCACTTCAATAACTTCTTCAGTTGGAACCAGTATTTCATCAAACTGATCCTCAAGCCCTTCACTCACAGAACGCTCGCGAATAGCCTCAGCCACCTTCTTCTCAAAATTAGAATATGCGTGAACGATATACCATCTCTTCGCCATGAACGTCACCAACCCCTGAAAATCAAACCAAAATTACGTCAAAGTCACTTCAAAACTATGACTGGCCTGAGCCGATTAACAACTGCACCAGCACATTCAGAACCTGATCCGCTGCAAAGAAAAAGATCGCTGCCAAAACAACCAAAATCAAAACCATGATGGTCGTCACCACAGTCTCCTTTTGCGTCGGCCAAGTAACCTTAGAAACTTCAGCGCGAACTTCTTGAATAAACTCAAATGGGTTTGCCATTAATCAAAATTCCTCATGACACCATTATTAAAGGCATCACATTCTTATATCTCTGTAACAAACAGCCTGCCGCCTAATACACCCCGCTTCTCCAGAAACATTTCAAAGCCAAATTAAATGAAAAACCATCACCTAAAAATGGCAGGAGTGGAGGGACTCGAACCCACAACCCCCGGTTTTGGAGACCGGTGCTCTAGCCAATTGAGCTACACTCCTAAACCTTAGCCACACATTAAAAATTTGCGTAGCATCAAAACACTCAATCCTTTTAAGCCAAACAGACAAAAACAAAACTGAGCATAAACAAAGAGACCCCACCAACCGTTTTAACACGATCAATGCAGCCTATATTCCTGGAAATGAAAATTAGTACGACATATTATTGACAAGTTCAATAAAAAAAGACAGTTTTTTTAATCTTTTTTCAACTCAATCAAAAAAACGCAAGTGGCCAATATCAAAGTTTCCACAAAATTTGCCGTCTAAAGCTCAATTTAACACTTAAACCGTTCAAAAAGAGCCAAAATCAAAAATGTTATACATTTAGGGAAATTTTGGAGCGGGTGAAGGGAATCGAACCCTCATCTTCAGCTTGGAAGGCTGTTGCTCTACCATTGAGCTACACCCGCTTTTTCAAAAATCATATTACAAAAACAACCAACAAAAAAGCTATGTGATTAATCTTTATAATAATCACCTTTCGGAGGCGCTCCAAAAAGGCTCATAGCAGCCTGCATTTCATCTTTTGGGAATTTTTCCAAAGACTTTTTATGATCTTCAACAGACTGCCACTGTTCTACTACGATAAACTTTTGGCTATCTTCCAAACCTGTTAGAACCTGGCAAGAAATACAGCCTTCAGAGCCAGAAATAAAAGGAATTAAAGAGTTTAAAAATTCATCCAGCTCTTTGCTTTTACCATCTGCAGCTACAAATTCATTAATCCTGGTGACAACCATGATATTAACCTCATTGAGCTAAAAAATGGTGGAGGGGGATGGATTCGAACCAACGTACTCCGAAGAGATCAGATTTACAGTCTGACGCCTTTAACCACTCGGCCACCCCTCCGCTCTTCACTGACAAATCATCGTCAATAAGCGATAGCGTTTGTATATGTAAATTATCGGCGCACCTGTCAACCTGTAATTTGCCAGATTTGCAATTTTCCGATAGCAAAAATCAAATGATCACAGTATTTTTGAAAACGAAGCAGATTTTGCACGCGTTTTTACCACAAATTCTCAATTAAAAAACCAATCGGCCTCAAAAACCCATATCAAAAAAATTTACATCCGCAAGATAATTAAAAACGAATGCTGAACGAATAGAGAAAGTTAATCCCCAATCATGAGCGCTCAAAAACGCCCCCCTAACAAACAATCGAAAAACTCAAGCAATAAATTTGCTCAAAACAAAAACACTTCGGGTCGAAATTCAAAATCCAAAACAAAAGGCCCCATCACTGAAACGCAGATTTGGGGCATTCACGCTGTGACAGCTGCATTAAACAATCCAAAACGTAAACTTAAAAACTTGCTCCTCACGCCAAATGCAGCCCAGCGCATAGCAGAAAGTTTAAACGCCCCGCTCCCTGCATATAGTGAGGCTTCTCCAAAAGACATAACCAAAATCGTAGGGCAAGACCCCGTTCATCAAGGTGCCCTATTAATCACCTCTCCTTTAGAAGATATGAGCTTAACTGACCTTAAAGGAAATGATTGCATTGCTATCCTGGACCAAGTGACAGACCCACATAATGTTGGCGCTATTCTTCGCTCCGCCGCAGCATTCAATGTATCCAGCCTTATTATGACAGCAAGAAACAGCCCTCCGCTTTCAGGAACATTAGCCAAAACCGCCTGTGGCGGCCTTGAAAATGTCAACATAATTCTAGTGAGCAACCTCTCACAAGCACTTCAAAAAATTGGTGATCTTGGCTATATGCGCATTGGCTTTGACGGTCAGGGCGAAACAACCATGGAGCAAGAAAACAGAAAAGAAGGTGAAGCAGTTGCATTAATACTCGGCGCCGAAGAAAAAGGAATGCGCCGCTTAACCAGAGAGCATTGCGATAAAATCTGCAAAATTAATGCATCTGGCGCATTCGCCAGCCTTAACGTCTCCAACGCAGCAGCTATAGCTTTTCACCATTTCCAAGCCAGTAATTAATAAATACATTCCTCGAGAAACAAACCTACTACTAGATACAAAAATGGGTCCCAATAAATTTATTGGGACCCATCCAAATGTAATTTTAAGACCAATTAACTCTCAAATTACCAACGTCTAAGATGACGTCTGAAGTGACGGCGAAGATATCTATTGCGATAAAAACGCTTCAGACGATAATGGCGACGCTTGTAATAAGGACGGTAGTAACCGTGATGGCGATAATAGCGATAACGGTAAGGTCTATAACGGTAATGGCGATAGCCATAATGCCGTCCAAAACGAATGCGGAACCGGCGATGGCCACGTCTATATCCACGGCGATAACGGTACCCCACCTTCGCCACCGGCGCCTTATCAGCAACAGTTGCTCTATGATCAACCGTTTTAGGGGCAGAAGCCAAACCGCCAGCGCTTGCTGAACCGATCAAGCCCAAAATACTTAGAGCTAATACTGAAGCAAAAGCAATAAGCTTCATACGTACTCGAGTTAAAAATACAATCATATGCATCACTCCTTCATAGCCGTAACTAGCTATTAGTCTGATTAACAAACCCATCATGCCACAAATGGTTAATTTATGTTAATCAATTCCTAGTGACTATAAAATTGAAAGTCAATAACAGGCAATTCACTAAGCCTATAAAACACCGCTAATTTGTAAGAAAAACGCAAGAAACGCTCAAATGATGGAGATAAAGCGCTGTAAATGCCTTAAGAAAAAATAATAAACACTTATCAACAGGCCCTAACACGATTGCTCTGACTGGTTGCTAAAGAGCAAACAGAAGTGAAGACAAAAAGCACGATTGATATTGCTGCACCTGGGCCGAGTGCCAGTACCGGACGGCAGCGACGGTTGCTTTATGGGCATCTGAAGCATGGAAATGCCAACCTAAAGTGCAGAAAAAGCATGGTTCTTATTGCAAGGCACATAAAAAAGAGCTGCATGAAATAAACCATACAGCTCCTTGAATAGGGGAAATAGAAAGTAATTATCTGCTGATTTACAGTAAAGTGGAGGGGACGGGAAAATCAGCAGATAATAAACAGCTTACCAGTGGTTGTAGTGACGACGGTGATTGCGGCGCCAATGACGACGATATTTACGTTTTTTATAGCAACGATAAGGATCACCCCAACGATCATAGCAAATACGATGACGGCGCCATGGCTTACTATGAGAGCGATGCTTGTAATAATGACCATGAGCTTTAGCACGGCGGCTTTCGCTGGCAATAATAGCAAGTGCTGCAGCACCTAAAATAACTCCAGCAGCAATTCGACCACCTTTTCCAGCTTGTGCCTGATTAACCTGCACAGTAGTCACCCCTAAAGCCAACATCA
>JAEPQF010000074.1 GCA_017640685.1 Hyphomicrobiales bacterium | reverse complement strand
AGTTTTGCTCTTGTTTGTTTTAAGCCAGATGGGTTTTAAGAAAGATAATTGATGACAAAGCCAGAGAACCAAAATCAATCTCTTGATGGTGAATTGCTTGCTCAATTCGTATCATTGGTTGGTGAGCCTTATGCTCTTTTCCAAGAAGAAGATAAGCGAAAATTTTTGGTTGAATGGCGGGATAAATATGTTGGGTCGTCTCCTCTTGTTTTGCTCCCTGGCTCGGTTGAAGAAGTTTCAGCAATTGTTAAATTAGCGGCCGAGACGAAAACAGCGCTTGTGCCACAAGGGGGGAATACTGGGCTGGTTGGTGGACAAATTCCTGATCACCAAAATAGGCAAATTGTTGTTTCATTGAATCGAATGAATAAAGTTCGTTCTATTTCGCCTTTGAGCAATTCTATGGTGGTCGATGCGGGGGTGACTTTGCTTGAAGCGCAGCAAGAGGCTCTGAGCAATGACCGGTTGTTTCCATTAAGTTTGGCATCTGAGGGGAGTTGTCAGATCGGTGGGAATATTTCCAGCAATGCAGGGGGCATTCAAGTTTTGAAATATGGCATGATGCGTGATTTGGTGCTTGGGCTTGAAGTTGTTTTGCCATCTGGTGAAATTTGGCATGGTCTTACTGATTTGCGCAAAGACAATACGGGGTATGATTTGAAGCACCTTTTTATGGGTGCTGAAGGTACGCTTGGGATTATTACGGCAGCTACTTTGAAACTCTTTCCGAAACCTCTTGAGAGACAAGTTGGGTTTGTTGGTTGCACTAGTCTTGAGCAATTATCTGAATTTTTTAATTTTGTGAGCGGGGAGACGGGTAGTTTTCTTTCCGCTTTTGAGATGATTTGCCGGACGGGTGTTGAGTTTGTTCTCAAGCATGGTTCCCAATCTCAAGAACCGCTTGATGCTGTTTTTCCTTGGTATGGTTTGATTGAACTTGAAAGTACCAAAGAAGGTTTATTGGGTGGTTTCTTAGAAGATGTTTTAGGTAGAGCGCTTGAGCGAGGTTTCATCGAAGATGGTGTGATTTCTTCTTCAGAAGCGCAGCGAAAGAATTTATGGGCTCTTAGAGAAGAAATGTCTGAGATGCAAAAACCGGAAGGTGGCTCAATCAAACATGATGTTTCTGTGCCAGTAGCGGCTATTCCGCAATTTATCAAACAAGGAAATGAGTTGGTTGAACGAATGATACCTGGGGCGAGGCCTGTTCCGTTTGGTCATTTTGGAGATGGAAATATTCACTATAACATCAGCCAACCTGTTGATATGGATAAACAAGCCTTTCTTGAGCAGTGGGAGCCTTTGAGCAATGCGGTTTATGATCTTGTGTTAGAATTTGGCGGGTCGATTAGCGCTGAGCATGGCATTGGGGTGATGAAGCGAGATTTGTTGGCTGAGAAGAAAAGCTCCGTTGAGATGAATTTAATGCGAACCATCAAGCAGAGCTTAGACCCGGATAATATTATGAACCCGGGTAAGGTGTTTTAGCACCTTACCTTTTTTTCTCTCTCACGGACTTTTTGTGCTTCAGATGCCCACAAAGCATCCGCAAAAACTGTGCTTCAGGTGCTCACAAGGCATCCGCAAAACTACCCTTCAGTTGCCTACCAGCAACTGGGCTAAGGCTGAGCTCCTTCTTCGTATTTCACTATTGAGATAGTTATTCTTTACGGCTCGCGCATTGTGCGGCGGATTTGGTCTGTTAGAGGCTGGAGGAGATATTCAAAGACCAATCTAGATTTTGTTTGAATGAAAACCTCTGCGTTCATGCCAGGGATAAGCTCTTTATCTTTAATTCTTGCCAATTGATCTTTGGGAAGTTCAACATGCACTTTATAGTATGGAGGTGTGTTGGGTTGGTCCTGTGTTGCATCAGCTGAGACGAGCGTGACTATGCCTGTGACTTCAGGTGTTGTGCGTTGGTCAAAAGCGCTTAGGTGGACATTTGCTTTTTGGCCTTTAAAGACTTGATCAATGTCTTGAGGGTTAACCCGGGCACTAAAAATCATTTCAGAATTTTGCGGTACGATCATGAGCACCGGGTCGCCTGGGGCAACCACGCCGCCGATTGTGTGCACAGCTAATTGGTGAACAATGCCGGATTTGGGGGCGATGATGGTCATTCGTTTTAGTTTGTCGGCAAGGGCTGTTCGTTGTTCTGTTAGTTGGTTGGCTTGTGTCGTTGTTTCTCTCAACTCAGTGAGAATTGATGAGAGATGATCTTTCTCAACTTGCAAGATTTGGATTTCAGTTTCACTGATTTGCACTTTTGTGCGCGCAGTTGACGCGACCAATTCACCAGATTCGCCTTGTAGTCTGGCTTCTTCTCTTTGTAATGCCAGAATTCTATTTTGTGGAACGAGGCCTTTGTCTTGCAATGATTGGAGGTCGGTTAACTCTTTTCGAATGAAGTTTAGCTGGCTTTCTTTCGATGAAATTTGAGCGGCTAAGCCTTTTATGGCTTCGTTTAATTGTTCAGTTCTTTGTTTTAGCTGTGAGGTTTGGCCTTTAATTGAAGCGTCTCTAGCTTTTAAAAGGTTCGTTTGACCATCTAAAATAGTTTTGATGGCAGTGTTGGTTTTTGATTTTTCAATTAGAGTTTTTGGGAAGCTGATGGTTTGCTTTTTGTCTCGCTCGGCTAAGAGGCGGGCTTTTCTAGCCAATAGTTCGTTTAGATTGGCATCAAGCGAGGCAAGATTGGCTGTGTCTTTTGTTGTGTCCAGCTTTAAAACAGTTGCGCCAGCTTTTACAATGTCACCATCTTTTACTAGAATTTCTGAAACGATACCGCCTTCTAAATGTTGAACGCGTTTTAGGTTGGCTTTTACTGAGACTTGAGCTGGCGCGATGACAGCGCCTTGAAGTGAAGCAAATGCGGCCCAACCTCCAATGCCACCAACGAGCAAGAGAAGAAATAAAAAGCCTAGGCGTTGGTATGTCTTAATGGCTTGATCGGGTGTTTTTTCTGGTGTTGTTTGAGGTGTTTCTTGTTTGCTCATGCTTGTACCTCAGGTTGCTTTTCTTCAGATTGTTTTGCCGTTTGATTTTGCGGGTTGGCAAGAATTTTCGAGAGCACTTCATCTCTTGGGCCGAAGGCTAGTTGTTTGCCATCTCTTAGAAAGAGGACTTTGTCACAAGCTTGCAAGGCGCTTGGTCTGTGCGCAACAACAACGATAGTTTGGCCGTTTTGCTTGGCGGTGGCAATGGCTTTTGTTAAAGCGGCTTCGCCTTCCGCATCCAGGTTTGAATTTGGTTCATCTAGGATCACATAACAAGGGTCATTATAAAGAGCTCTAGCTAAGCCGATGCGTTGTTTTTGGCCGCCAGATAATTTGTGTCCACCTTCACCGAGGACTGTGTCATAGCCATCTGGTAGCGAGAGAACAAGTTCGTGTACATTGGCGAGGACTGCGGCTTTGACGATTTTTTCTGGGTCTGGCTCTGGGGCGAAGCGGGCGATGTTTTCTTTTAATGTGCCAGAGAGGAGTTCAACTGATTGAGGTAAATATCCCATAGCTGGGCCGAGTTGATCTGGGTTCCATTGATCAAGCGTTGCGCCATCAAGACGAACGTTTCCGCTTAAAGGTGGCCAAGTGCCAATAAGAGCGCGCGCAAGGCAAGATTTACCAGCGCCTGTGGGGCCGAGAACGCCGAGGGCTTCACCCGGGTTTAGGGTGAATTCAACAGATTTTAAAACTGGTGTTTTAACGCCTGGTGGGGCGATGAATAATTTTTCGACTGTGATCTTACCTGTTGGTTCTGGCAGTGCCATTTGGGGTTCTGATAAATCTTCATCACCAAGGAATGCTTTTAAACGATGATAAGCTTTTCTTGCATTTGCGAAGTTTCGCCATTGGGCGATTGATTGATCAATTGGTGCTAAGGCTCTGGTTAAGATGATGGATGCGGCGATCATAGCGCCTGGGGAAATGAGTTGCTCAATCACCAAAACGGCACCAACGGCGAGTGTGCAGCTTTGTAATAACATGCGAGCTGATTTTGAAAGGGACGTAAAGGCGCTTGAAATGTTTGATAGGGCTAGATGCGCTTTGCCGGCGTCTGCTTGTAACTTTTCCCAGCGATTAAGTATGTTTTTCTCCATGCCCATTGCTTGCAGAATTTCAGCATTTTGCTTGGTTTCTTCTGCGATCATTGAGGTGTGCATGGATTTTGTCATTGCTTCATCAGTGCGGGGTTTGGTTAGAACCTCGTTGATAATCGAGAGGATTATAAGAAACAAAGTTGCTAGCACAGAAAAAACACCGAGGACCCAATGGAGCATGAAATTGACGGCGAGATAAATTGGTGTCCAGGGTAAATCAAATAATGTACTTGGGCCTTGGCTGCCGACAAAGTTTTTAAGGGTGTCTAAATCTCGAATAGGCTGGGTGCCGACATTTGGGGTTTGAATGACCGAATGTTTGATTGTGGCACTCAAGGTAGTGCTTCGAAGTTCCGTGTTTATTTTATCTGCGATGCGGGCGAGGATGCGGGTGCGCACCATTTCTAATAGGCCAAGAAAGAGAAATAACGCTGCAATGAGAATGACAAGAGCTGTTAGGGTTGAGAGGCTTTTTGAGGCCAGGACGCGATCATAAACCTGGAGCATGAAAAGAGGGCCAGTTAGCATCAATAAATTGATGAACATGGAGAAGAAACCGACACTTAAGAAGGCGCCGTGGCATTTTTGAAGAGCGACAGAAACTTTTGGTTTTGAAATTTGATTGTGTTTTTTCTTACTCATCACTCTAAATCTTTTTTGGCTGTACTTTTTGTTTTTCGCTAAATTCAGTGTAAAACTTAATCTCTTCAATGGCTTTATTGAAGTTAAATTTAATTTTGGCAAGTACAATAACTTTTAAAGGTTTCTATTTCGTATTTTTATTTACTTTTAGAAGGTAAAAGCCGTCTGCTAAAATGATTAAGGGCTTTATATTCTGGCCCGTTATCAACATCACTTAAAGTTTCTGCTATGGCCCATTTGTTCTCATTTAGATTGATGAGCGTGTCATTATAGGTGTGCTCGCTGGACCATCTTACATTTTTAAATAGCTGATTGAGTTTTGGGCTGCGTTTTTGCCCGATGATCCAATAGCCACCATCACCAGAGGGGCCGATGAGGGCTTCTTTGTTTTGCAGTTGCTTAAAGGCTTTGGCGATGTGGTTGGCATTAATTTCTGGGATATCTGTGCCGATGATTAGAACTGGTCTTGTGCCATTTAGAGTACCGTTATTTTTGCTTCTGCTTTGGCCAATTTTTGCAAATTGACTGTGCATTCTGTCTCCTAAATCTCCATGCCCCTGAGTTGATCTTTTAAGACCTTTAGAGGCTTGTTTTGGCCAAAAGGGGAGGTTAATGGCAGTGTCTGGTGCGATGGCTATATGGGTTTGCCAACGTGGGTCTTTAGATAAGCGGCCAATGATGTGACTTGTTGTGCGCCGATAAAAGGCGGTTGCTGCAACGCCGCCGATGTCTTTTGAAAGTCTTGTTTTTACATTTCCCTGGCGCGGTTCTTTGACCATGATGACAAGATGTTGTTGTGCTCTTTGAGGTAAGGTTTTCACTGGCATGGATAATCTTTTTAGGTGTGGATTTTGTTTTAAGATGTGCTGGATTTAGTATAGATTTGATAGATTTTTTCTGGTGGAAGACCGCGATAATAAGCGGCAAGGCAATAGAGATTTCTTGTGCTACGTTTAAAATAACCTTCTTTTTGATAGCGTTCAGCACTTGTAAAGGCTCTTGATTGCAAGATTTTAACAGGTGTTGGGAGGCGGCGAATTATATCAGCATCTTCCATGATGGGAAATTGTGGATAACCGCCTGAGGCATCATAAGTTTGTTTTGAGATGAGGAGGCCTTGATCTCCGTATGGCAAAGAAAAAAGCGCGCATCTAAGAGCAACCATTTTTGCCATGAGCTTTGGGGCAAGGCCTTTGTCTTTTAGAGAAAACTTAAAAGCTGCCGCGCTTGGAATTTGGTTATTATTTGAGGCGTCAGTTGTTTTTTTGTCTTGGTCTTTAATGAATTGAGTGGCTTCAACATGCCAGCCATCTTCGAGCTCTGTATCTGAGTGGAGAAACAACATCCATTGGTTTTTAGCCGCTTTTGCCCCCGTGCTTAATTGAGGGCCGCGCCCTTTTGTTTCAGCTTTGATTATGGTGGCGCCGGCATCATCGGCTATATTTACAGTATCATCAGTTGAGCCACCATCCACGATGATAACCTCGTTAATAGTGCCTTCAAGCAAGGCTGGCATCAGCGAGGCGAACGTGGCTGGTAATTCTTTGCCAGAATTCAGGGTTGGTATGATGATTGATAGCATGGAAGATACGTTATCTATTGTTGTTTTGTTGGGCAAGTAAACTTAAGAGCCTTGTTATAGTTATTTGCGTTAAAAATGCGTTGTTATTTGTTAAACCTTTGTTAGGCAATCCACAAATGTTCTTGATATGTTCTTCTTAAAATCTTACACTGCTTTTATTACAGAATAATAATTGGCAGAGATGTTTTTTGATGAAAAAAACAAATTTAATTGATGCAAACCGTTTTAGAGGACGAGGTGCCTCTAGCAATGAGGTGGGGCGGTTTGAGGCTTTTGAGCGTGATTTATTTGATGATGGGTGGGATATTTTAGCTGATCTTCCTCCTTTTAAAACAGAAGTTCGTCATGAAGAAAGCACAGCTATAATCACACAAAACAAGTCACCGGATATTCCGTTTGATCGCTCTATCAATCCATATCGTGGATGTGAACATGGGTGCCCTTATTGTTATGCGCGGCCAAGTCATTCTTATTGGGGGATGTCGCCTGGGCTTGATTTTGAAACGAAACTAACAGCACGTGTTAATGCAGCTGAATTGCTTGTTGAGGAGCTTGCTAAGCCTTCTTATCTCTCCAAGCCGATTTCTCCGATTGCGCTGGGGGGGAATACCGACCCTTACCAACCAATTGAACGGGATTATAAAATTACGCGCCAAATTTTAGAGGTTTTGCTTGAAGCGAAACACCCTTTGACGATTGTTACCAAATCAGCTCTTGTTTTGCGAGACTTGGATTTGTTGGCAGAACTTGCCAAACATCGTTTGGTATTGGTTGCTCTTTCAATAACCACATTAGATAAGGTTTTGGCGCGGCAAATGGAACCTCGGGCGAGTGCGCCGCATTTGCGTTTAAAGGCTTTGGATGAATTGCACAAAGCGGGTGTGCCAACGATGACGATGATGGCGCCAATGATCCCTTCTTTGAATGATCATGAGATGGAGGGGATTATGGAGGCGGTTTTGGAGCGAGGTTGCACGCAAGCAAGTTACGTTTTACTTCGATTGCCCTATGAAATTAAGGAACTCTTTCGTGAATGGCTCACTCGTGAAGTGCCTGACCGGGCATCAAGGGTGATTTCTTTGGTTCAATCAATGCGAGGGGGAAAGGATTACAAGGCTGAGTTTGGTACGCGGATGCGGGGAGAGGGAGTGTTTGCTGATTTGCTCTCTCATCGTTTTCAATTGGCGGTTAAGCGGCTTGGGTTTAATAAATCTTCTGTTGCTCTTTCTACGGATTTGTTTGTGCCTCCTGTGCCAAAGGGCGGGCAGATGAGATTGTTTTGAGCAGCTTTTAAATTTATGATAATGGCAATATGTAAGTTTGGAGCTGATGATAATTTGTGGCAGGAAAAATGGCAAAAAAAGAAGAAAAAACAAAAGGTTCAAATCGTTTGTCAATTTCTGAAGAGGGGCCGAATTTTCAATTTGAAACCGAGGCCTTAGAAAAATTTGGGGGCTGCGTTGCCGGCACTGATGAAGCAGGGCGCGGGCCTTGGGCGGGACCTGTTGTGGCTGGGGCTGTTATTCTCAACCCTGATGATATTCCTGTTGGTTTGAATGATAGTAAGAAACTAACTGAAGCCAAACGTGAGGCTTTGTTTGAGCTGATGACTGAGATGGCGGCTGAGGAGCGGCTTTATATTGGGGTGGGTATTGCGGATGTTGAGCGGATTGACAATGACAATATTTTAAAAGCGTCTCTTTGGGCGATGGGGCAATCTGTTGCGGATCTTTCTATTAGGCCGCGATCTGTTTTGGTGGATGGGAATAAATTACCGGAACTCCCTGTACCTGCTCTTGCTCTCGTTAAAGGTGATGGGCGATCTTTGTCAATTGCGGCAGCGTCGATCATTGCGAAAGTGACGAGGGATCGGATGATGGTTGAGCTATCAGAGGCATATCCAGCTTATAAGTGGGCGTCAAACAAAGGTTATGGCACGAAAGATCATCAACAAGCTTTGGCTGAACATGGGGTGACGGTTCATCATAGACGATCTTTTAAGCCGATTAGGGCTTTGCTTTAATCCTCTCTCACGGCTATTGCTTTTTAGTGGTGCTTCAGGTTGCCCACCAGCAACCGTCTTTTTGATGTGCTTCAGGTTACCTACCAGCAACCGCATTAGCGCTTCGCTATGTCATGATGCCGAAAAGGCATAACTCCTTCTTTGTGTAGATTGCTTTTTGCTCTAACGGTTATATTTTTTTGTGGCGTTTCAGAATTTCATTCTTTTGATGTCCGCTTAGTATCGGGAAAACTGCTGTGTGAGTGCTTAACTTCATTTGGTTGGTTTTAAGTTGGAGTGTGAGATATGTTATTGAGTGGTGGTTTAGGGTTTATTAGCTTTATTCTTCTAAATTTATAGGATCTATTTAGCTATCCTTAACTTTTGGAGGGGATATGAGTACTTCAATTGCTGCATCAGCTGTGGCTAATCAACAGGCGCAAACCCAATTAGCGGTTGCGGCTAAAATTGCGAAGTTTAATGCGGCTTCAGAACGCTCTGTGGTCGATTTGGTAAATGCTGCACAAGCGAATTTAGAAGCTGTGACGAGCTCCGCTGGCCCTGGCAAGGGAGCCGTTTTAGATATTTCTGTTTGATAAAAGGGGCCTGGAGCATGATTTTCCAGACCCAAGATTTGTTTTAGCGACTGATGAGGCTTTTTACTAAGCCCAAAACAACCATGGCAACGCCGCCACCGACACCGCCGCTTGCGATTTGTGTGAGAATTCCTTGAATGTCCATTGTGCCAGCTGCACCAAGCAATTCAGGTAAGAGTTGGCTAGCTGCGCCACCACCCAAGATACCTGCGATTGAGTTGCCTAAAGTGCCTAAGCTGGCATTTTTTAAAATGCCACCAGCAACATTGCCACCAACAGCACCACTAATTAGATTGATGATAAGTGGTAAATAAGCTTCCATAATTCCCTCCCTTTGGAAATACTATGTGCAGTCCATCCTATTAGCTTTTTCAAATTTTTGCACTAAAATTAGGCATTTGTGATCTTAAATGAATTGTTTTTCATTAGCTTGTCTTTGTAAGCTTATGTTTTGTAATTATTTTTTGCTATTCATGTTCTTTGGTATGAGGATAAAGCGTCAGATTAGGGTTTTTCATTACTGAAATTTTTCAGGGAGTGCTATAGAGGTTTAAACTCTGCAACTGATTGAAAATAAGAGGGTGAAATGCCGGATAGTTCGAATTTGGAAGCTGTGCTTGATAGGTTAGATCTTGGACGCGAAGAGGCGTTAAAGAGGTTGTTTTCTTTCATCGCTATTGAGAGCATTTCTACGGATCCTGCTTTTAAAGATAATTGCCTGTGCGCAGCTGAATTGGCGGCTAAATATTTAAAAGAAGCTGGGTTTAGCAGTGAAGTGGCTCCTACTACCGGCCATCCGATGGTTTTAGGCAAATATAAATCTAAACAAAACCCTGATGCCCCACATATTCTTTTTTATGGTCATTATGATGTGCAGCCGGTTGATCCGATTGAGGAGTGGACGCGACCACCCTTTGAAGCTGAAATTATTGAGGATCCGCTAAATGGGCCTGTTATTCATGGGCGTGGTTCTTCTGATGATAAGGGGCAGTTGCTCACCTTTCTTGAGGCTGCTCGGGCTTGGTATGAAGTCACTGGTGATATTCCTATTAACATTACGGTTTTGCTTGAAGGGGAAGAGGAGTGCGGTAGTCCGTCGTTAGATGGGTTTTTAGCTGAACGCGGAGAAGATGTGAAAGCTGATTTTGCTCTTATTTGCGATACGCTCCAGTGGGATAAGGACACACCTGCTATAACGTCGATGCTTCGCGGGTTAGCCGGATTTGAAGTGAGCATTGAAGGACCTAATCGAGATTTGCATTCAGGCATGTATGGGGGGCCTGCTCTTAATCCGCTTAAGGCCTTGTCTCAAGCCTTGTCAGCTCTTTATGGAGAGGATGGCCAGGTGATGGTGCTGGGGTTTTATGAAGGTGTATCAGAACCTGATGCTGAGATGTCTGCTCAATGGAAATCTCAAGGCTTTGATGAGGCGGACTTTTTAAATGATATTGGTTTGAAAAAGGCTCATGGTGAAAGCAAATATCAATTGCTTGAGCAATTATGGTGTCGCCCAACTGTTGAGATCAATGGTCTTTGGGGTGGTTATATTGGACCGGGGCAAAAAACCGTTATTCCTTCTGAGGCGCACGCAAAGTTAACTTGCCGTTTGGTTGCAGGGCAAAATCCGTCAAAGATTATTGAAGCTTTGCAAGATTTTTTAACAAAGCAATTTGATGAAGATGTGAAAGTGACTTTCAGTGAAGCTGATGGTGCGCCGGCTGTGGCTTTCGATTTGAGCCAACCGCAAATGGCTGTGGCACGAGCAGCTTTACAGGATGAATTTGAAAAGACGCCGGTTATGCTTGGGTGTGGTGGCTCTATTCCTATTGTTGAGGCTTTTATGCAAAGGCTTGATATGGACTGTTTGCTTGTTGGTTATGGACTTAATGATGATTGCATTCATGCGCCAGATGAAAAATATAATCTTTCCAGCTTTCAAAAGGGGGCAAGAAGTTTTGCCCGCATGATTGAAGGTTTTTCGTCTTTGTAAACTTTGTTTCAGTTAAAACATATAGTTAATAGCCTATTTTCAAGTGATTTATTCATTCGAAATGAGTGGTTTTAATAAAATTTCATAATTTTTCCGGAGAATTTGGTGCTTTGCTTGTAGACGTCGGTGTTGATTTGTGTAGGATGCGCCAAATTCATGGTCACAGGGCTATTGTGATGTATAGAGAAAAAGGACTTCAGATATGACCGCTGTTCAAAATCTTTTAGCGGGGAAACGCGGCTTGGTAATGGGCGTTGCTAATAATCGTTCTATTGCTTGGGGCATTTCTAAAGCGGCACGTGAACAAGGTGCCGAGCTTGCTTTTACATATCAAGGTGATGCGTTGAAAAAACGTGTTGAACCTTTGGCTGAGAGCCTTGGGTCTAATCTTGTTTTGCCATGTGATGTGACGGACCCTGCTTCAATTGATGCGACTTTTGATGCGCTTAAAGAAGCGTGGGGGACGATTGATTTTGTTGTTCATGCTGTTGCTTTTTCAGATAAGAATGAACTCGATGGTCGCTATGTTGATACCAGCCCTGAGAATTTCCAGAATTCTTTGAACATTTCTTGTTATTCTTTCACAGCCGTTGCTCAGCGTGCTGAAAAAATGATGAATGAAGGTGGCTCACTACTGACACTTACATATTATGGCGCTGAGAAAGTGATGCCTCATTATAATGTTATGGGTGTTGCCAAAGCTGCGCTTGAGGCAAGTGTTCGTTATTTGGCAGCTGATTTGGGTAAAGATGGCATTCGGGTGAATGGTGTTTCTGCTGGGCCGATCAAAACTTTAGCTGCAGCTGGCATTAGTGATTTTCGCTATATCTTGAAGTGGAATGAATATAACTCTCCCTTGCGCCGCACTGTGACAATTGAAGATGTTGGTAATGCTAGTGTTTATCTTTTGTCTGATTTTAGCAGAGGTGTAACCGGTGAGATACATCATGTTGACAGTGGATATCATATAGTGGGCATGAAAAATGAAGATGCACCTGATATTTCAGTCAGCTAACAGGGGCTAGGAATTTAGCTTTGACGCCTTATTAAACAGGCTCGAATTTTCTGTTTATTTGAAAATTGTTATAAAGCTCTTTTCCAGATATATTGAGTGCTTTCAATAATATAGAATCATATTTTATTGATTAAACTTTATAGTTGCGCTTTGCTTTTTTCAAAAGCGTGACCTTGTTAGAGTGATTAAATTTGTGGGATTGGGCGTTATTATGTCTTTATTGAAACTTGTTTCTATTAAAAACGTTTTCGTTTTTGCAGCGCTTTCTTTTATGGGGGCATTTGTTGCTGGCTGTGCGAGTAGTGCGCAACAAGGGCCGCTTAATATTGATAGTCTTGGTGCAACAGGTGGGATTTCTTCTAAAGTTTTACGCCGTGGTCAATCTGTTGAAATAGGCAAGTTTTTACATTGGAATAGCAATTGCTGGGCGCAGACAATTCCTGGTGTTAAAGTTGTGAAACGCCCGAAATATGGTTCTGTTTCTGTTTCAAAGCGGAATATGGAAATCCCGACGACTGAGTGTAAGGGCATTCCGATTAAAGGCACAAAAATGGTTTACCGTGCCCGCCGCAAGGGAAATGACCAATTTTCTTATCGTGTAACGTCTGGTCCTAGGGCCGGTGTTCACACTGTTAATATCACAGTTAAATAACCTTCTTTATGTCATCTCTCATTGATGAAAATTCAAAATCGGTTGGTTCTTCTGTGTCTCGGCTTTATGTGCTGAGACATGGAGAAACTGATTGGAATGTTCAAAAGCGGCTGCAAGGCCGCACAGATACTAGCCTTAACGATAAGGGGCGGGCACAGGCTCACAGGCATGGTATTGAATTGGCAAAAGAGTTACATGCCGCATTTCCCGATCCTCTTCTCTTTGAAAAAGAAATAAAAACATGGTCTTTTGTTTCTAGCCCTTTAAAGAGGTGCCGAGAGACTATGGAGATTGTTCTTTCAGCTTTAGAATTGTCGCCTCATTTATACGAGATTGATGAGCGTTTGCTAGAGATTAGTTTTGGTGATTGGGAAGGTAAGAGTTGGGCGGAATTGCGTGATATAGCTCCTCAGTTGGTACAAGCTCGTTTTGATGACCCTTGGGAGAATTGTGCACGAGGAGCTGAGACTTACACGGATTTAGATAAACGTGTTTTGAGCTGGTATTCTTCTCTATTGAAAAAAACAATTGCTGTTACTCATTCTGGACCTTCTCGTATTGTGCGTGCAGCTGTGAGTGATTTGCCAAAAGACGAAATTTTGAAATTGGATAGTCCGCAAGATAAATTTATCAGGGTTAATTCTAAAGGCTTTGAATGGATTTGAGCCTAGTTTAACTTAAGCGCGCATGTTTTTTAAATGAAAATTGACCTTACCTGATTTCATTTCTATAAGTTAGAAGCGTTTTGTTTTTTCAGGTTCGCTTTCAATTTTAATCTGGCAGCTCAGCCTTTTATTTCAACTTGGATCTTTTTATGTCTCATAATAGTTTTGGTCATCTTTTTCGTATCACAACGTGGGGAGAGTCTCATGGGCCAGCAATTGGTTGTGTGGTTGATGGGTGTCCATCGAATATTCCAATTACGGCTGAAGAGCTGCAGGTTTTTCTTGATAAACGCAAACCCGGGCAATCTCGTTTTACAACGCAGCGCCGTGAACCTGATGAAGTGAAGATCCTTTCAGGTGTGTTTGAAAATGATCAAGGTGTGCAGGTGACAACGGGTACGCCAATTTCTTTGATGATTGAAAATACTGATCAGCGCTCGAAAGATTATGGCGACATTAAAGACAAGTTTCGCCCGGGCCATGCGGATTATACTTACATAGAAAAATATGGCATTCGTGATTACCGTGGTGGTGGTCGCTCGAGTGCGCGCGAAACAGCTATGAGAGTGGCAGCTGGTGGTATTGCTCGTAAAGTTGTGCCGGGTATGATTGTTCGTGGTGCGCTTGTGCAGATGGGGCCGCACAAAATCAATCGTGATAATTGGGATTGGGATGAGGTGAATAACAATCCGTTTTTTGCACCAGATAAGGAAATTGTTGATGTGTGGAGCGAGTATTTAGATGGGCTTCGCAAGAGCGGTTCGTCTATTGGCGCTGTGATTGAGGTTGTGGCGGACCATGTGCCGGTTGGGTTAGGGGCTCCGATTTACGCGAAACTTGATCAGGATATTGCTAGCGCGATGATGAGCATCAATGCGGTAAAAGGCGTTGAGATTGGCGTGGGTTTTGGTTCAGCTGAGTTAACAGGTGAAGAAAATGCTGATGAACTTAGCATGGGGAACAATGGTGTTGAGTTTTCTTCAAATCACGCAGGGGGTGTTTTGGGTGGCATTTCAAGTGGGCAACCAGTTGTCGCGCGTTTTGCAGTAAAGCCGACATCTTCTATTTTAACTCCGCGCAAATCAATTGATCGCTCTGGGCAAAATGTTGAAGTTTCAACAAAGGGGCGGCATGACCCTTGTGTTGGGATTAGGGCGGTGCCAGTTGGTGAAGCGATGATGGCTCTAGTTTTGGCTGATCATTTTTTGATGCACCGTGGGCAACAAGGATGACTTTTAGGCTCATTTTTGTGAAGTGATTAAATTAGATAAATAAGTTTCTTTATTTATTAGAAAGTTTTTTAAGTTCGCTGCATAATTTTTACTTACAGCTGCCTTTACTGAAGGCCTTGTTGATAGCTCTTCCCGCCATGTAAGAGTTCTGGGTTTATTACTCCAGATATCGATTTCATTTATTTCATCTAGGTTGTCAAAGTATCTAAAGACAGGGGCGAAACTTGCGTCAACGAGAGAGAATTTTTCTCCGTTGAAATATGGTGTTTTGACTATCTGTTTTTCTAGATGATTAAACTTTGTATCTAGTATTTCTAATTTTTTTTCGAACTCGACTTTGCTTTGGGCGCTGTATAGTGAGGCAATATTATTTAAAATGATTGAGCTAAACTCTATCCATGATCTATTGTTTGCACGTTGTAGTGGGGCAATTGGATGAAGTGGATTGGCTTGAGTTTCTTCCAGATATTCCAAGATTACAATAGATTCGAAAATACATTCATCATCAACATTTAAAATAGGTGTTTTTCCTAAGGGTGACATTTCTAAAAACCAATTCGGCTTTTTTGTGAGGTCAATATCTATTCTTTCAAATGGTATTTGTTTTTCTTTTAAAGCGATTATTGCTCGTTGCACATATGGGCATAAATGGTGGCTTATTAATGTGAGGGACTGGGGCATTTTTTTTCTCATCCATGAAGTTATCTTATTTGGCAATGTACATGCAAATGCATTTAAATGTCAATTGCATGCATTTGCATCTATGTGTAAGATTGCCGTATGACAAATTTAGATGACGATATTTATGAGACGGCTTGGATTACTTTAGCTCAAGGACACCAGGCTGTTTTAGATAAGATTGAAAACGCTTTAAAATCAGCTGAGTTACCTCCCTTAGGTTGGTATGATGTTTTATTAGAATTAAGCCGGTCTGAGGGGGAAGGGGTGCGTGCCTTTGAACTTGAGAGCCGCCTGCTTTTGCCACAATATGGATTGTCGCGATTATTAGACCGGATTGAAAAATCTGGGTTTCTTGAGCGGCAGGTTTGTAAAAGTGATCGCCGCGGGAAACTTTTGTATATAACCCGTTCTGGTGAGGCAATTAGACAAAAAATGTGGCCCGTATATCAAAAAGCAATTATGGACATTTTTGAAAAAAAATTATCAAGAACTGAGGCTGTTAAATTTATTCAAACTCTTTCTAAGTTAAGAGTTTGAAGCTCCTTACTTTTATGAAGTGATTTTCTTTTAAAATTGAATGATTAGTTGGTTGTGTTCTTTGACCGAATTGGTGTATTTATAAAAATATAAATTATAAAAACCAAAGGGTTACTCTATGCCGCTTTATGATAAAATTCTTATTCTTACAGGTGCTGGGCTTTCAGCTGAATCTGGACTTGGAACTTTTCGAGAAGAGAATGGCATTTGGAGTAAGTATAATTTTGAAGAGGTGGCAACGCCTGAAGGCTTTGCCGCTGATCCAAAGCGCGTTTTGGATTTTTATAATATGCGCCGGGATATGCATCATAAATCAACACCCAATGCTGCTCACAAAGCGCTTGCTCGGCTTGAAGCTGAGTATCCTGGTGAAGTTGTGATTGTAACGCAAAATATTGATAGTTTGCATGAAGCAGCAGGGTCACATCGGATTATTCATATGCATGGGCGGATTGATCGTGTGAAGTGTAATGAATGCGGCACGACTTATGATTACCCTTATGGTACAATTGAAGTGAATTCGATTTGCCCTAATTGCAATGTGCAGGGGCAGCAAAGACCAGATGTGGTTTGGTTTGGCGAAATGCCATATGATTTGGATGAGATTCAAAAAGAGCTTGATAGTTGTTTTCTCTTTATTTCTATCGGGACATCAGGCTCAGTTTATCCAGCTGCTGGTTTTGTGAACATGGCGCGCAAGGCTGGGGCTCATACGGTTGAGTTGAACCTTGAACCATCTGATGGTGTGGTTCAATTCCATGAAGCGCATCAAGGAAAAGCGACCGAGATTGTGCCACGCTATGTTGATAAGCTAATGCATGAAGCAGCGATTGCTCAGAAGAAAGTTGTTCGCTAGGCTTTTGCTTTTCAAATGAGTGTTTTTTCTTCCCCGTACTATAGGTGTTCTTGTTCCCATTTTTGGATTTGCTCTAGGATGAGGGATTTGAATTGCTCTGGATTTTTTTCGAGTAAGTCTTTTTTTTCTGCTGGGATGTTGAGCCGATCGCTTAAATGAGTATTTGCCCAGAGAACCAAATTTACCATGACATGAATTAAATCCTTCCCGCTTGCTGTGAGGTAATAGAGCTTTCTGCGCTTGCTATCTGGGTGAGGAATAGAGGCAATTAGTTTCTCGCATTCGAGTTTTTTTAAGCGGTCTGTCAGGATGCTGCTTGAGATTTGTTCTTCCGTTTGCAGCATATCTTTATATTCATGTAACCCTAAAAACATCAAATTTCGGATGACGAGAAGCGTCCAATGATCGCCTAGGATATCTAGTGAACAAGCGATGGGGCAGCCTGTTCTGTTTTTATGTTCAATTTTTGAAACCATTTTTGTGACTTTTGATTTTTACTTGCATTATAGAAGTGATTGTTTATACTTCTATTATAGAAGTAAACAATCAGGTGTACAAGATAATGAATTATCAAGCAGAAATCACAGTTCCTGTCACAAGGAAAATCGCTTTTACGGCCATTGCTGAAGATATGTCGATCTGGTGGACGGATATGAGTGCGCGTTTTTTGAAAATTGGCGATAAAGCTAAAACTGATT
>JAEPQF010000073.1 GCA_017640685.1 Hyphomicrobiales bacterium | reverse complement strand
CTTGAATGGACCATCCAGTTGCCAAAGCAAACCCATAACGTCGTGCCAAGCCAGATTGACTATCATTGCCATAAACATAATCAGCAATATAAGCGTTTCGCGCTCGATTAAGCTCAGCTTCGCTAATACCGTCTTTTGCTATTTTTGCAAAAACATCATCAATAGCATCTTCAATCTGTTCAATCTTCACGCCCTTAGCTGGGATCGCATAAATATACAACCCACCATAATCAAGACCACTTGCGGAATAACCACCACCCGCACTAGACGCAAGTTTATCAGAAACAACTAGCTTTTTATAAAGACGGCTCGTCGTGCCCCCAGTTGCCACTTTCATCAACATTTCAAGCGCTTCACTATCTCCTTTGGGAGCCGTTTTAAAACTTGGCACCAAATAATGGCGTTGCCAGGCTAGTTTTCCAGCTCGCTCATCTTCTAATACAACACGGCGCGGGGAAACGTGCGGGGGCTCTAACGGGCGCTCGCGTGCAGGTAAATCAGGGCCGCGCTTAATAGGCCCATAAAACTTGTCTGCTAAAGCTTTCACTTCTTTTGCTGTTACATCACCTGCGACGATTAAAATCGCATTATTAGGCGCATAAAATCTATCATAATATTCAAGGGCATCCTGGCGACTTAATTTTTCCATTTCATGCATCCAGCCAATTACAGGAATGCCATAAGGGTGTGATAAATAAAGAGACGCGCTAATTTGTTCACCAAGAAGCGAGTTTGGATTGTTTTCAACTCTCGAACGGCGCTCTTCTAAAATCACATCTCGCTCGGTTAAAACATCTTTTTCAAGCAATTTTAGATTGCTCATGCGATCAGCTTCCATCTCCATAACCATTGGCAAATGTTCTTTTGCCACTCTTTGGAAATAAGCTGTAACATCTTGGCTGGTAAAAGCATTATCTTCACCGCCATGACGGGCGATAATTTTAGAAAATTCACCCGGCGCAATTTTCTCAGTTCCTTTAAACATCAAATGTTCTAGAAAATGTGCAATTCCAGAAACACCTGGCGCTTCATCCGCAGCACCAACACGATACCAAACCATATGCGTAACAACTGGCGCTCTATGATCAGGAATAACAACGACATCAAGCCCATTTTCCATTTTGAAATAAGTCACTTCAGGACCGCCTGACCCCTTCGTAACATTTTTGGCATTTACAGCTTCATTTGTTGTTAAAAGTGCGCCCATAATAAACATCAGTGCCGATACAAATAAGAGAGCCCGGCCTGACCCCTTCAAAACATGCTTCATAATCTTATTCCAAAATTACTGGTTCTATTGAATATAGTTTTTTATTTGAGAAATAAAAGGACAGATTTAAAGTTTCACACCCTTGTGAGGGAAAATCAAAACGAAAAACGAATAACTTGAGTAAAAAAAGAAAGAAAAATTAGACAATAACTCTTCCCTTAAAAACCTTTAAGACAACAATAGAAAAAACTCTTAAATAACAAAGATCTTACTCTTCCTGACCTTCAGGAGCACGCCCAAATCCATTCAACGCTTTTGAAATAAATGACCCACATTTATCAGCTTTTTCTTCATCATAGTCGGGGTCCTGTCTGTTTCGACCAACTTCAGAACAATATTTCTTCCGAGCAGCTTCAGTCTGGGAAGCAATACGTTTACGCCTAATGTCAGGGTCATCAGGCCAGTTTTGGTCTTCTTGTTGAACAACAGCTCTTTTGCCTGGCTCCGGCAAATGGGCCGCTGGTGGTAAAACCAAGCCTGAACGTTCTTTAACTTTAGGAGTTGCTTGTTTCTTAGTTAAACTACCAGCAATACCAGCAGCTTCAAAAAGCGCCCCTTCAAGCACCACGTCATCAGTGCCACAAGCACCAAGAGAAAACGTAAGACCAATTAATAAGGTAAGTTTTATAAAGAGCTTAGAAACACCATTAAAGGCAGAAGCAAAGTTAAAAATATGACAAATTTTTCCCAAATTTTCCATAAAAACAGCCCTTTAACACCCTATAAAATATAAAAGAAATTCGTCTAAGTCTTTTTATTCGCAACGATAAAATCAATTGTAAAATAAAACAAGCATAAACCTCGTTTAAAGTTTAAGACTTCATTTCAATTAATATTGATTTTTTTCAACTAGCTTTGATCGTTACAAATAATCGCCATTTAAGGCCTTTTTGCGATGTTTGAAAAATTTAAAACATCAATTAACCGCTCAAGAGCTAGTTTCAACCTTTAGTTTCGGGTCAATAAATACCAAATGGTAAAACAATAAAACCGCCCCCAAAACAATCGCAACATCAGCGATATTAAAAATATACCAATTATAGCCAAAGGCGTGCAACAAAACGAAATCAGCCACAGCTTCATATATCACACGATCCAATGCATTGCCAGCTGCACCGCCAATGATCAAACCAATCCCAAGCGCCAAAACAGGGCAAATCGAATTTGCTAACCAAATAAAGAAGCCAATCATAGCTACGATCGAAAAGCTGATGAGAAACCAACGGCCAAGATCACTATCTTGCGCAAATAGACCATAAGATACACCTTTATTCCACGCCATGGTTAAATCCATAAAAGGTGTCACCGTGTGTGAACAAAGATAAGCCTTGGCAAAATTTAAAGGGTCACACCCAGTTTGAGGCCAAAAAACCTGAACAATCCAATATTTTGAAAGCTGATCGAGTACAAATGTAATCAAAGCAACTAAACTTCCAAAAATTGAATAACGGCCCCAAACTGAAAATCTCATTAATTAAATTCCTCTAAACGAGAACAAATCCGCTTCAAAAGATAAACTTAAAGTGCGTCAAATTCACGAACAGCCTGAGCATCTCGTGCGCTAAGTGCTGGAAATTCAGAGTCAGAGCCAACATCTTCCGTCACCCGCCAAGAGCGAGCGCATTTCTCACCAACAGCCATTTTAGGAACAACACCCACACCAGCAACATCATCAAGAGTAAAGGCATCTTTTGGAACATCACCTTGGCTGAGAACCGCACCAGATGTAATGGCAATCTCCGCCCAATCCTGGTCTTTAACACTATTATAAAGCTCAGCATCAGCAATAAAGATCTCCGGAGTTGATTCAAGGCTAGAACCAATCCGTTTTTCACGGCGCTCAATTTCCAGCGCCCCCGTCACCACCCGGCGAACAGAGCGCACCTTTTCCCACTTCTCAGCCAATTGAGCATCAGCCCAATCAGAAGACACTTCAGGAAAATCACGCAAATGAACAGAGTTCGCATCATCTGCTTTTCGGCTTTGCCAAACTTCTTCCATAGTGAAAACAAGAATTGGCGCAAGCCAAGCGGTTAAGCAATTGAAAAGCTCGTTTAATACAGTGAGCGACGCCCGGCGCGCATTAGAAGAATGCGCCTCGCAATAAAGCGTGTCCTTGCGAATATCAAAATAAAACGCTGAAAGTTCAACCGTACAAAATTGGAAGATCGCATGAAACGCTTTTTTAAATTCATATGTTTGATACGCCTCACGAACCAAGGCATCCATCTCAGTTAAGCGATGCAACATCACCCGCTCAAGCTCAGGCATGTCAGCAACGTCAACCTTTAGATCGTCATTATAGTGATGCAAATTGCCAAGCAGAAAACGCAATGTATTCCGAAGCTTTCGGTATGATTCAACACTGGTCTTAATCATCTCATCGCCAATGCGTTGATCTTCCCAATAATCGGTCGACGCCACCCACAAGCGCAAAATATCAGCACCATATTGTTGGATGATCTTTTGCGGGGCGATTGAATTGCCAAGTGATTTTGACATCTTCTTGCCCTTAGCATCCAATGTAAAGCCGTGCGTTAAAACAGCTTTATAAGGCGCATGTCCACGTGTCCCACAACTCTCCAAGAGAGACGATTGGAACCATCCTCGGTGTTGGTCAGACCCTTCTAAATAAAGGTCCGCCGGAGCGCGCAATCCATCACGCCCCTCTAAAACAAAAGCATGGGTCGAGCCACTGTCAAACCAAACATCAAGAATATCCATCACCTGGTCCCAGTCGCTAACATCTTCAACCAGCCCATCAAGATAAGCTTCTTTCGCTCCAGCCTCAAACCAGGCATCAGCACCATTTGCCTCAAAGCTCTCTTCAATTCGTTTGATCAGCGATTCAGAATTGCCAAACTCAGCGCTCGGGATTACTTCGCCAGTTTCTTTATTAGTGAAAATACAAATCGGCACACCCCAAGCCCGCTGGCGTGAAATCACCCAGTCAGGCCGGTTCTCAACCATGGCCTTCAAACGGTTTCGTCCAATTTCAGGCACAAATTGCGTCTCTTCAATCGCTGAAAGCGCACGATCACGAATTGAGCGCGCTTCCCCAGCACCTTCAATCTCAATCGGCTTATCAATCGCGATAAACCATTGTGGGGTCGCTCTGAAGATCACTGGCGCTTTTGAGCGCCAACTATGCGGATAGCTGTGTTGAACTTTGCCGCGCCCAATTAAAGCGTTAGCATTAACAAGCTCTTCAATCACACGTTTGTTGGCATTGCCAAACTTGCCCTTTTGATTGATCACCAGCGCAGGCTCTGAGCCACCAAAAAGCGGCACATCTTCATGATATAGACCATCAGGACGCACAGTTTGCGGCACACCCTCAATTCCAGCCTCTCTAAAAGCACGCTGGTTAGAAAGATAAAGCCCATAGTCATCCGCGCCATGCCCTGGCGCAATATGCACAAAACCAGTACCCGCATCATCGGTAACAAAATCACCAGAATAAAGCTTCACTTGAAAATCATAACCTTGCCCTCTAAACGGGTGCGCGCATTCTTCAACCAAACTAGGGTCAACATCTTGTAACCGCTCAAAACTTGTCACTTTAGCTGCCCCTAAAACTTGTTCAGCCAAAGCATCACAAAGAAGAAATTTATCACCAACCTTGGCCCAATTATCCTCTGGAGCCTCGGTCACTTGATAAAGCCCGTAAGACAAATGCGCTCCAAAAGCCACGGCACGGTTTCCAGGGATGGTCCAAGGCGTCGTTGTCCAAATCACAACATTTGCCCCAACCAATGCGTCATCCCCAGCAATCACAGGAAACTTCACAAAGATCGTCGGGCTTTCATGATCTTCATATTCAACTTCAGCTTCAGCCAAAGCGGTTTTCTCAACCACAGACCACATCACAGGTTTAAAATCTTGATAAAGCGTGCCGTTCATCGCAAATTTCAAAAGCTCAGAAGCAATCGTTTTCTCAGCTTCAAAGGTCATGGTCTTGTAACTGTTGTCCCACTCCCCTTGCACACCAAGACGCTGCATCTCTTCTTTTTGCACGCCCACCCATTCATCAGCAAAGGCACGGCATTCGCCGCGAAATTCATTCACCGGAATATCGTCTTTGTTTTTTTGTTTTTTTCTGTATTTTTCCTCAACCTTCCATTCAATCGGAAGACCATGACAATCCCAGCCATGAACATAAGGGCTGTCAAACCCAAGCATATTTTGCGAACGCGCCACAATGTCTTTCAAGGTTTTATTCAGCGCATGACCAATATGAATATTTCCATTGGCATAAGGCGGGCCATCATGCAAAATAAATTGCGGACGCCCTTTGCCCTTCTCTCTCAATTTTGAATAAATATCTTGTGTAATCCAACGCTCTAAAAAGTCAGGTTCACGCTTAGGCAAACCAGCTTTCATAGGAAAAGAAGTTTGAGGAAGAAACAAAGTCTCACGCCAATCACGCTCATCAGCTTGCGAACAATCGACCGTCTTACTATCAGACATTTAAATAAACCTTCAAAATTGGTAAAAAGCTGCATCGAGCCTCAATCTGAGGTGACAACACGCCAAATCAGACAAAAGACAGATTTAACGTTTTTTCATCCGTTCTGAAAGCTGTCAAGGAATTTAACCACAAAATAAAAATGGAAAAGAAAGATAAATGGCCTCTGATTAACTTAAAGCTCGTTCAAAATCTGCTCAATGACTTTGCAATCTTCATCCATTTTGAGCTTCAAAGCCTGTTTATCGCTAAATTTCATGTCTTCACGCACAAAATCAATAAACTCAACCGCAATCTCTTCACCATATAAATTGCCATCATAATCAAAGAGAAATACCTCTAAAACCGGGTCATCATTGTCAAAACTAGGCCGTTTGCCAAAATAAGCTGCCCCCTTGTAGGTCTCGCCTTCATGATGCACCAAAGCAGCATAAATCCCATGGTTTAAATGACACCCTTTAGAAAGAGAAATATTCGCTGTCGGAAAGCCAAGCCCTTCGCCGCGCCCAGCACCAGAAGTGACAACACCTTCAACTTGCCAGTTGCGCCCTAAAATACTGGCTGCTCGCTTCACTTGCCCCTCTTCCAAGGCATCTCTAACTAATGTAGAGGAATAAATTAACTGGCCAGGGTTGTCAGTTGCACTATCAGATTGAAGCCCTTCAGCTTCAACAACCGTCACGCCAAAACCAATTTGCTCGCCCAACTCTTTTAATATCTGAGGATTTCCGCCGCGACCACGCCCAAAAAAGAAATCATACCCCACAACCACATGCGAAACCTTCACGCCCTCAACCAGCACTTGCCTAACAAATTCTTCAGCTGTTTGTTGTGCAAGTTCAGCATCAAAAGACAATTCAAGAGCAAAGTCCAAACCGATTTTTTCAAACTCGGTTCGTTTTTGCCGTGGGTTCGTCAACATGAATAAAGGCGTATTAGGTGAGAAAAATTCCCGAGGATGAGGCGAAAAAAACATAACGCCTGCAGGAACATCACTTTTCTTAGCAAGACCCAACGCGTAAGTGAGCACAGCTTTATGCCCCAAATGCACACCATCAAAATTTCCAATAGCAAGAACAGCCCCGTTCATCGCCTCAGGAAACGTCTTATAAGAAGAAAGGTCTAGCATGAATAAAACTCGCGCTCATGAATTAAAACACTTGCAAGAAAAAGCAAAGCAGTTGCTAGCCTTTGCAATAAACAACTCAGCAACAAAGCGCAATAGCTAGCAAGACCTAACAATAAAAAGTGTTTTGTAGTATGAAAACGAGTTTTTTTAAAATTAAGCTTCGCGAGGCGGGACCATCATCACAGCTTCACCGCCAATCACCACCCGGTTATTAACAGTACATTTACAGCTCAAAGTCACAACTCGGCGATGAAAATTAATTTTCTCAACCTTAACTGAAGAGTGAACCACATCCCCAATTCGAACCGGCGCGCGAAAAACAAGGTCTTGGTGCAAATAAATGCTGCCCGGTCCAGGTAATTTAGTTCCAAGAACAGTAGAAATGAAACCAGCCGTTAATAATCCATGGGCAATACGCCCTTTAAACCGTGTGGTTTTGGCATATTCTTCATCAAGATGGACAGGATTGGTATCACCAGAAATTTCAGCAAAAGCAATAATCAGCTCTTCTGTCACCTCTTTGACGAAAGATTCTTCCATTCCGATCTCAAGATCTTCAATATAATAACCACCAGTTACAGGATTCACCATTTTTTTCATTCCTTGTTATAATTGGCGCGACACTAACCAAGCAACAGCCACTCATCAAGGCCATTCCGCATAAATCCTAATTAAAAAAAGAAAAATTTATCCCAAATGATGATTTTTAAGGACAATTAGGCGTTAATAGACCACAAAATCAAAATAATTAGAGCTAGTTTTTCGAAAAAAAACTAATCAATGTCCATTTTTTTTACCGTATTCCCCTCGCTATTAACCTAATTTTTAGTACCTCTCGTTATTGTGAAAATCTGAATGTTGGGCATTGGCAGGACTTTGCTCACTTAATTTTGTAAAAAGTGGCCCAATAGGGCGTGTTGCGTAACTAGCAGGGAAACCTGCTCAAATAGGGGAAATGGAGAGCGTAATGGCTATTGATCTTTCAATGCCAGTTCTGGTGGTAGATGATTATAAAACTATGATCCGCATCATTCGGAATCTGCTAAAACAACTTGGCTTTAGCGACATTGATGATGCAGCTGACGGAACTGAAGCATTAGCGAAAATGCAACAAAGACAGTATGGCTTGGTCATCTCTGACTGGAACATGGAGCCAATGACTGGTTATGAACTTCTAAAAGAAGTTCGCTCAGATGAAAACCTAATGAAAACACCTTTCATCATGGTAACAGCTGAATCTAAAACTGAGAACGTAATTGCTGCGAAAAAAGCAGGCGTGAACAATTATATTGTGAAGCCATTTAATGCAGCAACACTCAGCGCCAAAATTAACGCGGTTTTCGGCGAATAATAAATTCAAGGAGATGAAGGCCGTAAGTTTGAAGGCCTCATTTCCTTAATTTATCTGCATTTGTATTTAGTAGCAGGAGTTATATATCATGGCCAAAGCCAGCCAAGTCGTGTCTAATCTTAGATGCGAAACAATCGCTGATGACCTCTCAGAAGCCAAAAATGAAGACGCATCTCTCACAGAAGTGCTTCATCTTGCCCAGAGCTCAGTTGAAACTTTAAAAGAATTTTTAAGCCGTTTAGATACGATCGTCGGTGATGATTTCCATCAAATCATGGAAAAAATCAGCGAAACACGCGACGATATGCAACTTCTAAATACAAAAGAATTAGACGTTGACCCACTATCAAGCGCCGAAAATGAATTAAAACTCGTTGTAAAAGCAACAGAAGATGCAACAAACCGCATCATGGAAGCAGCTGAAACCATCATGACAGCGGATCCAGAAGATCCAGCGACTTATCACACAACAGTGGAAAGTAACGTGATGGAAATCTTCGAAGCGTGCTCATTCCAAGACATCACAGGTCAACGGATCAACCGCGTTGTTGAAACTTTAGACTTTGTAGATTATCGCATCCACAAAATCGCAAAATTCCTCGGCATCGAAAATGAAAAAGAAGCGAGAGATTTTGACGAAACAGCATTCCTAGAGCGTTTGCAAAGAAAAGATGACCTCATCCTTCACGGCCCTCAAGATGATGGCGAAGGCGTCAGCCAAAACGACATCGACAATCTTTTCTAGAGCGTGTTGCGCAAAAGCGGATGCTATGTGGGCATCTAAAGCTCAATAAGTGGATGCCGGTTTTGCGGCAAACAACTCGCTAAAACAAAACTTAGCCCATGTTAGTTGAATTCATTAAAAAGCAACATGTGCTAAGTGGCTAACCACTTGTGATTATTCTGCTAAATCAAAAAAACCTGGCACCATGAAAATGGCCCAGGTTTTTTATGTATTTACCCAAACTGCCGCATTGCCCCAATTGGTTTCGCAGTAAAATCAACAAACAGTCCCTCAAGCAAAGCTTGATCAAACACAGCCCCCACATGCAATCCAGAAGCTACAAAAAGAGCATCAAACTCAGCATTAAAGGCCCCCGGCATATCCGTCTTCATGCCATCACCAATGCATAAAATACTTGACTTATCATAAACTTGGTTAGGGAAAAGCTCTTTTAATCTCTTTTGTGCCAAGTCATAAATCGGCAAATAAGGCTTCCCCGCATAAAGCACCACACCGCCAAGCTCCTCGTAAAGTTTGCCCAAAATCCCTGCGCAATAAACAAGTCGCGCCCCCCGCTCAACCTGCAAATCAGGGTTCGCACAAATCATTGGCAAGCTACGCCTTTGAGCCTCAGTTAGCATCTCACGGTAATCTTCAGGCCCTTCAGTATCATCATTAAATAAACCAGTAAGTAAAATGACATCTGCCTGTTCAAACGGCACTGGTTCTAGCCCTGCTTGCTCAATAACTGGCAAATCACGCTTCGGTCCAAGATGGTAAAATTGTTTGCCCTCAAAGGTGCGAATAAAATGCTGAGAGACATCGCCAGAAGAAACAATGCCATCATAGCAATTGGCCGGCACCCCAAACCCTTCAAGTTGCTCAGCCACAGAAAAATCTGGCCGCGGCGCGTTGGTGAGCAAAATAACACACCCGCCTGTACCATCTTTACCACCCGTTTCACGAAACCTTTGGCACGCTTCTATCGAGCTTTGAAACGCCCGCTCACCATTGTGCATCACCCCCCAAATATCACAGAACCAAACATCATAAGATTGAGAAAGAGACGAAACAGATTTTAACAACGGGATCATAAAAGAAAGCTCCATACAATGCGCAAAAACCTCAAAAATAAGGCGCGCACATCAAAAGCAAATCTCAAGCTAAAACACAAGGTCTAAATGAAAAGAGAAGATAACTTGTCGCAGCTTTAAGCCGCAACAACAGAACCAGCACCACCATAAACTTCAGGGCGAACCGGTTTCGGCTCACAGAACAAATCACCCTGCGCAAAGTTCACATTATAATCTCGCAATTGCCGCACTATAGAATCCCGCTCTACCTTATCAACAATCATCGTGATATTCAGACGGCTAAGGAAATGATCTAGATCAGCTGAGTGAATTTGCGCTTTCGCCCCTTCCATATTGCCAAGCAACAAAGAAGCATTAATTTTAACAAAAGCAAACTTCCGATCAGCCAATGCTTTAAAATCGATATCAAGACGTGTGATCTGATCAAGTGAGAACTTAAACCCAAGATTAGAAATCGCTGTCATCCGTTCAAATTCTTGGGAACCAGCTTTTTCTAAAGCCTTTTGCGAAAATTCAAAAACCAAATAATCTTTAAGCCATTTATTGGCTTCCATAAAATCCATAAACTCAGAAAAGAAATCAGCATCACGTAGTGACGTCAAAGAAAGGTTGCAAAACACAGTGCGCCCTTTCCCCTTTTCAACCAATCTCTGGATCACTTGAATAGAGCGTAAGATAATCTGATTATCGATAATAGGTGTAAGTTCTGCCGCTTCTGCCACACCAATAAAGTCTCTTGGCAAAATCAACTGGCCAATATCATTTCTAAGCCGAGAAAAAGCTTCGTAATAAATCAATTCTCTGTCAGGTAACCCAACAATTGGCTGCAAAAACAATTCAATTCGATTGGCTTCTATGGCCTCATTGACAGTTGCCAACAAAGAATGATCACTCTGTTGATTTAGCAAAGATGATTGCCCTGCTGATTGGAGAGTGGATTGCACTGTAGATTGAACTGCAACATCGTTATTAAGCGTAGCTGGCACCTGAGGTGGTAAAGAAGTATTAGCACCCATCAAAGCAGTTTTTTTCTCCAACTCTGCTCCAACAGCCAAAGCATCTAAAGATGAAGGCGGCAAAGATGATTTTACGGAGCTCTTCAACATGCTCTCTCTCACACCACTTGTACCCGGTGTCTTACTCATTGGCGGCAAAGCAGAAAGAGGTAATACATCTTCAGATACAGACGAATGTGATTGAGTTTCGGAAGAAAGCAAAGCCTTAGATTCCATCTGCTCTTGTGGAATTTGCATCTGAGGTGATGATGCTATCCCTGGAGATGTCTGTAAAGATTGTGATAACAACGCAGATTGAGACAAATCAGATTGAGCAAGCTCACGCAAATCCGGCACTTGGCGCAAATTAGTAATGGCTGCAAGTGCTTTTTGTGCAAACACAGATTTATCACCACCAGAAACACTTAATTGCTGAACAATAAATTCCAGAATATCAAGTTCAGCTTTCATTAAATTATATTGCTGCTGCGATGCTTGATCATAACGAAGTTCAAAATTTTGCAGTTGCGAGCTTAGCGCCTGAAACTCACGTCCAAGAAGTTCTAATTTGCTATTTTGTTCAATAAGTTCTTCACGTTTAGGTTTTTCAAGGCTGATTTTGCCAATCTTTTGCAAAACCTTCAACCGGCTATCATAATCATCCATACGGCCAACAATAGTCCGGATTGCATTTTCAATAGCATCTTGCCCTGAGAGCAATTCATTATGCCCTTCAGCCAACAGCTCCGTAACTTGCAATTCATTTTTCAGCTTTTTAACATCAGTCGTCAGTTGAGTAAGACGCCCTTGAACAAGCCGTTTCAATCTCATCCGTGTAATTAAAAAATGGGCTGATAATAACCAAATGAAAAGGCCACTTCCCACGCAAAGAGAAGGGATCATTCCAAAACCAGATTGCAAATAAAGACCAAGCGAAACCGCTGTCCCAATAAGGGCAATTATAAAAGTCACCAACACATCCTGAAGACGGCTCACATCTTTAGGTTCATTGGCCTCATAATCATCTTGCATATCTGGTTTTGCCATAAAATTGAAACTACCCAAAACGAATCAAAATTTTCTCATTAAACAGCTTTGCCCCATCAACCAATAACTGCAAGGGCTGCCCCTATCTGTTCACAGCTATTTTGTAAGAATAAAAATAAACAAAAAAAGCTAGGCTATAACAGACTGCAAATTTATACATGGAAAACAAAAACTTCACCTTAAGTACACCCCAATAACATTCCCCTCAATAAATCTCACACACATGTTATTGAAAACACGAGTTTTGTTACTCCTTAAACAATTTAGAACTGTTATAGTTTCCATCGTGACGAAAGCACGTTCCCTCAACTAGCTTCGTCACCCAATCTGACGCTGCAGGCCTATTCTCCCGATGTCGGTCTGCAGCACTATCATTCCCCCTAAATTAAATGAATTATTGCAAAAACGGTGCGAAATGCCATTCGTAAACCTTGTTTTGTAAATAATCTGTCAGGTTCTTGCAGTGAGTTCTAAGCCAGCGTAAACCTAAAACTATGAACCAACGCCATAAATTAGGATATTTATTAACTGCTCTCGTTGTTCTTCCCATTTTCGCATTGGGATTGATAGGTCTGCACGCTCTAAATGCAGATCTAAAAACCTACCAGCTTCAAGAAAGCAAAGAAGCTAATTTAGAGCTCATAAGAGTAGACAGTAAAATAACCGCTTTTATGAATGACTATAAAAGCTCGTTTAAAAAGAATATTGAAACGGTACATGAACAAGGCGCATGGGCTCTCCGTTGCACTTTCCAAGAATCTTGCCCTCAAAAATTAAACAACCGCTTTACCCTCATTGTTTCTTTTGATCGATTTGGAGACCAAATCTACCCCCCCAAAGAAACAACCAGCCAGCTCTATTCTGAAATGGGGAAGTTAAGAAGAATAGCCTCCTCACTCTCAACAGCTAAAGAAAACCTAAGTCGCCTTCCCTTGCTAGATAGAAAAAACGGCGTTTGGTCAAATTATTTAACCCCTAAAGGACATAATCTACTTTATTGTTGGTTAGGGAAAAAGAACTTCACCTATTGTGCTGTCATCAATAGAAACTCGCTCATAGAAGAACTCCAAACTTTTCTAACCTCAATTGAAAGTGAGCAAACATCAAACCATATTCGCTTGCTAGACATTCACTACAACATTCTCTGGCAAAATAAGAATAACTATTCAGATAAAATTTCAGCCGAAAGGCAATTAAGCTACCCTCTTTATTTTTGGCGCTTGGAAAGATTGCAAAATGCGAATGCAACTTCGAATAAATATCCTCTGACTTTGGTTGCACTAACTCTTCCCATAGCATCCTTACTCATCTTTCTCGCCTTCACCCTTTTTAAAGGACAAAAGAAAGTTTTAGCCGAAGCTAATGAACGAGCTAATTTTGCAGCAAGTATTTCTCACGAATTAAGAACCCCTCTTACAAATCTGCAACTATACGCAGATCTAATTAGAAACAAAATTCCATCACCAGAAAATATGAGCGCTCAGCTAAGCATAGAGGCAACCAAAGAGATTGTAAAATATACAGACATCATCGCCTCTGAAACAACACGTCTTTCTGAAATGGTCAATAATGCCCTCACCATCGCAAAGGGAACTCATCCTACCTCCCGCAAAAAAATAAAAGCTATCCCCGATCATATTATTGAAGAAACGGTAAGCAAACTAAGCCCTTTATTAAAAAAACAAATTGAAAAAATAACATTCAATTTGCAAACCCCTTACGAAGTTGAAATAGACAGAAGCGCACTGGAACAAATCCTCGTAAATTTACTAGATAACGCTAGAAAATACGCGGCTGATACAAACATTCGCATCTCATCAAAAATTGAAGGAGAAGTCTTTACCTTAACCGTAAGAGACTGGGGCCCTTCATTTAGTAAAAATAACATAAGGTCTATTTTTAAGCCTTTTTCTCAACGCCCAAAAGGTGAAGCCAAAAGAGACGGGTTTGGTTTAGGCTTAGCTGTTTGCGAACAGTTAGCCAAGGAAAATGACGGGTTTGTAAAAGCAGAACAAGCAAACCCAGGCGCTCGTTTTATTGTGGCCTTAAAAATAAAACCGATTAATCAGATCAACAAGAACAAGTGAGAAAACAAATGAACATACTCATAGCCGAAGATGATGTCCATTTAAGAGAAGGCCTCAACGACCTTTTCAGTCAAGAAGGTTATAACTGCATTCTCACTGAAGATGGTGAAGAAGCTCTTGAAAAATTTAAAAATCATCGTCCCGATTTTTGCATTTTTGATGTTATGATGCCCAAGCTAGACGGCTTTGAACTGTGCCGAAAAGTTAGAGCCATAGATGACCACATCCCCATCATCATCTTAACCGCCAAAGGAGATGAGGTTGATAGAGTGGTCGGCTTAGAACTTGGCGCAGATGATTACATCGCAAAACCTTTCGGACCTCGTGAACTTATCGCCAGAGTAAAAGCCATAACAAGACGCACCATCAACGCACCTACTCAATCAAAAAAACAACAAACTTCCTTTGAAATGGCTCACTTAACCGTTGATCCAAAATCATTAAGAGCAACTCATAACAACAAAACCATTCAGCTAACCATGCGTGAGTTAAAAGTTCTTGAAATGCTTTATGAAAATAAAGGCAAAGTGCTCTCTCGTCTTGAATTATTTGAAGAATGTTGGGGCAGACGCTACATGGCCAACAGCAGAGCATTAGACCAATTCATTTCCCAGTTAAGACAAAAAATTGAACTTGATCAATCAAATCCAGAAATCATCCGAACAGTCCACGGCGTCGGCTATCGATATGAAAATTAGAGGGCTTATTTAAGTATTTTTTATAGAATAAAAAACTCATACCACATCGCAATAAATAAATATGAGTAACTGAGAACCTGAAATACGAAGAAGGAGTTCAGCCTTAGCCCGGTTGCGAGTGGGCAACTAAAGGGCAAGCAAAAGCTGAAGGACATGACGCCAGAAGCATCCGGCGCTTAGCACCGCACAGTGCGGTTGTATTTGGGCAACCTAAAGCACGTTTAAAAAGTAGGCCCTGTCGCTTCAACAGCGCGGTTATGAGTGGGTAACCTAAAGCGCCACTAAAAAGAATAGCCCGTGAGAGAGAACTTAGAGAAAAAACTAAAATTCCTATCAATCAAACAAAGCGTCGATTTCATTTTGAACATCATCAACCAACTCTTCTTCAGCTGCCATAGCAAGCTCTACTACATTGGTTGTGCCATCGTTTACAATATCAGCCGCTTTGCCAATAAGATCGCGAACACCTGGTGTAATTTCTGAACAAAAATGAGCAAGTTCTTCAGTTTGTTTCGTCTCAACACTTGTCTGAACTTTATTGAGCACATCAACCAAAGTGTCATTTAATTGATTAACAACTTCATCAAAAGCTGATCGAACATCACTTGGCGCATGTTCATAAGCTTTAATCGCTAATTCCTTGTCACGAAAACCAGTGACTTCAAAATGCTCTTCATATGTCATCGGAGACCATTCCAAAACATCTTCAGCAAACCCTTCAGGATCTGCAGGTAACATTTCGATTAGCATCAACACTCCACTAAAATGGTTGAGATAATCAGTCGTTAACATTGATGTTTTGTTGATGTTGGTTCCATCAAGATGAGAGCGGTAATGCTCTGTCATAGAACTCTGAAAATTGCGCTGAACGGCTTTTGCCAAACCACTATCAGTCATTTTACTATACTCACACGTTACATAACTCAAATCAACAAACGGCCTTTTTGTTTGTTGTCTGAGACAAACCTGGCCGATACTCAACACTGAGTTTGAACGAGAGTGGTTTCTAATTAGTTACAGACTGCATAAAATTTTATTTAAATCGTGAGAAAAAGTACTTTTTTATCGAAAATTGCCTGAAATTTCTTAAAATGGACGCCAACTACTTTAAAATTGCTCTTTGCATCAAAGAAAATTCTCACATATGTGCTCTAGATTCTCCATAAAAGCTCACCCCAAAACTGTCCAAGATCACTTTAAATACCTAAATCCAGCTGAATTCCCTCCTTTAGAAACGATCAGACCGACAGATCCGATCATGATCATCAGAGAGGTAAATGCAAAAAAGCGTGAACTAGCACTCGTTCGTTGGGGGCTTATTCCTCATTGGGTCAAAAATCCGGACGATTTTACTCTGATTATTAATGCCCGCGCGGAAACATTAATGGAGAAACCATCATTTAGAACCTCAATGGCTCATAAAAGATGTCTTGTACCTGCTGACGGGTTTTACGAATGGTCTGGCCCAAAAGGCAACCGCACTCCCCACCACATCACTTTAGCGCAAAGTTCAGAAAGCTCGTTAGAAACCCCATTGATGGCATTCGCCGGTCTCTGGGATCATTGGTTAGGAGCTGAAGGAAGTGAGTTCGAAAGTGCTGCCATCATCACAATGGCCGCGAATAACCAAATTGGCCAACTTCATAACCGCATGCCGGCGATTATTATGCCAGAAGATTTTGACGATTGGCTCGACGTTAAAAACGTAAATAGTAAAGAAGCCTTAAAACTATTAAAACCCGCCCCAGAAGGCGCTTTTGATATCTCAAACATAACACCAAAATCAAAAGCCAAAAAGAAACCCACCCCACCCCAAGGCGAATTGTTCTAGCGCAGTTGTTTATGGGCAACCTAAAGCGCAAACAAGAAAGCGTGGGTACTGATGGACAATCTTACACTGCGTTAAAAGAATCCACGACCATAGGGATTCTTGATGCACACCTGTTTGCACTTATAATGCTGTACAAGAGCCAAACATTTGTACACCCTGACAGCAGCAGGCCTAAGCTCAAGCCTCTCTCGTGCCAAAGAGGTTAGAGGTGATGTTTTTTATTTAAAGGTCTGTACAGTCAGCCAAATAAATCGCGTCTATTCCCTATTACTTGCCATCACCATGATCATGTTAAAAAATGATTTTTGTAATCGGGTTGGCGATTGACGCAAAACTCTGAGCAACAGGACCTCATTCGATGTTGGTTTTAACATTTCAACGCCTTCATAGGGTTCGCCACAGCCTGTAAAAAAGGTCTCAACGGGAATTTCAAGAATTTGAGACAAAGCCCAAAGACGACCAGCTGATATACGGTTCGTCGCTTTTTCATATTTTTGTATTTGTTGAAATGTCACCCCAAGTTGTTCGCCAATATATTGTTGCGAGTAACCTGCCAGACAGCGCTGCGTGCGCAAATTATGGCAAACAATACAGTCAAATCGTTGCATTTCTTGCTTACACTTCATAAAGCCTCCCTCTTCATGGTCAGAAATAAAACATACAATATACGATAATCGTACACAAGAAAATTTACCAATTGATACCGCTAGTGCTTGTACAACATCAGCAAAAACGCAAAGTTTATGAGCAAAAGAAACATAGCGGGCCCTCGCATCAAAGAGGCACGATTAAAAGCCAATATGAACCAAGCGGACTTAGCAGCTGCCCTTTCG
>JAEPQF010000072.1 GCA_017640685.1 Hyphomicrobiales bacterium | reverse complement strand
CTCTAACTGCACTGCAGGTTCGCCGTCCTCAATTGCACCGGCGAGTGTCGTACAAGCTTGATTAATAACCTCAACCTGAGGGCAGCGCTTGCGAATTTCTTCATCATAAACCGCGCTATCAATGGTTCGTTGGGTCGCAAAAATCGCGATCACATCTTCTTTGTACATTTGTGGATATTGAGGCTCGGTTACGCCCCAAGGCGTTTGTGTCGCCACTTCAACAGTGGGAGCAATAATTCCAAGCACGTTGCGCCCCTTCCAACAGGAGTTAGGCAACCAGTCTTGTTGTAAAGTTCGACAAGCAATTGATGTCGCTGTGTTGCAGCCAAGAACAACCAACTTGCAGCCCTGTTTGAAAAGGGTTTCAACACCAATACGCGTGAGTTCAACCACCTCTTCGGAGCTACGATTGCCATATGGCGCATTGGCGTGGTCGCCAAGGTAAATGAAAGAAGTTTGAGGGAACTTGTCCCTCAATGCTTTAAGAACTGTCAGCCCACCGTGACCGGAATCAAAAACACCAATCATTTATCAAACTCCGGTTAGGTTAAGTAAGGCTCTTAGCTCATGAATGAATGCAAAAAAGGTCATTAAAAAAGACCAATCTGAAAACGCCTTTCCCGAAGAAGGACTCAGCCCACTTCGGGCTGAGGGACATGGCAAAACGCCAGTGTAGCCCGGTGCAAACGTGGTTGCTTGTGGGCAACCTAAAGCGCAACAAAAACTCTGCCCCTCGGAGGGCAAAAGTGCGGATGCTTTATGGGCATCTGAAGCACCAAATTTGCCCGTGAGAGAAATGCTCTAATACCCGGTTGATTTAAGTGATTCAAGATCAGGCATAAACACAGTGTTATACCCGCAATCAACATAATGCACTTCACCGGTTACACCGCCTGATAGATCAGAGAGAAGGTAAAGACCAGCACCGCCAACATCATCCAAAGTTGGTGTGCGTTTAAGCGGTGAATGTTGTTGTTGGAAATTAAACATTGAGCGCGCATCAGAAATACCAGCACCAGCTAATGTTCTCATTGGCCCAGCAGACATAGCATTGACCCGAATATTGTCAGGTCCAAGGTCAGAGGCGAGATATTTAACACTTGTTTCCAAAGCAGCTTTAGCAACACCCATGACATTATAACAAGGCACAACCTTTTGCGCACCAGCATATGAGAGTGTAAGCAAGCTACCACCATTTTTCATCAATGGTGCAGCGCGTTTTGCAATCTCAGTAAATGAGAAGCAAGAGATCACCATCGTGTTGATGAAGTTTTCACGGCTGGTATCTGAATAGCGATCTTTCAATTCATTCCGGTCTGAAAAGGCAAGAGCATGAACAACAAAATCAAGCTCACCCCATTTGTCATTAATGACATTAAAAACATTATCAACTGTTGCAACGTCGGTGACGTCACAAGACTCAATAATTTCAGAACCAACTGATTCAGCAAGTGGCACAGCACGCCGCCCAAAAGCATCGCCCTGGTACGTAAAGGCCAATTTCGCCCCTTGTCCGGCAAGAACACGGGCAATGCCCCATGCAATAGAGCGATCATTGGCAACGCCCATAATCAAACCTTTTTTACCCGCCATCATAGGGCCAGGTGTTGCTATATCTGTTGAATTTACAGGATCAGTCATCTGCTTACAGCCTAAATTATTTAATATTTTCAATTGATTAATGGATAAAAATTAAGAAGATTTATTAACCGTCAAATTTTTTCATAACTAATGTTGCATTTGTTCCACCAAATCCAAAACTATTTGACATGATAGCGTTAAGAGGCACATCTTGGCGGGTTTGAACAATTGGCACATTTGCAAAGGCTTCATCAAGTTCATCAATGTGAGCAGATTCGCAAATAAAGTTATTTTGCAGCATAAGAAGGGAATAAATCGCCTCTTGTACACCAGCAGCACCGAGTGAGTGCCCGGTTAATGACTTTGTACTTGAAATCGGTGGCATATCATCACCAAACACCTCGCGAATGGCTTCAATCTCTTTAACGTCACCAATTGGTGTAGAAGTACCATGAGGGTTAATGTAATCGATTTTGTCATTCACGCCTTCAAGCGCAATTTTCATGCAGCGCACAGCACCCTCGCCCGATGGTGCCACCATATCAAAACCATCAGAGTTAGCGCCATAGCCGATCACTTCGGCAATAATATTGGCGCCGCGTGCTTGGGCATATTCAAGTGCTTCCAGGACCAAAACACCAGCCCCACCAGCAATAACAAATCCATCACGATTAGCATCATAAGCACGGCTCGCACGCTCAGGTGTGTCGTTAAAGTTGCCAGACATAGCGTTCATCGCATCAAAGAGAACGGATAGCGTCCAGTCAAGCTCTTCACCGCCACCAGCAAACATCACATCTTGCTTGCCCCATTGAATTTGCTCCACCGCATTACCAATACAATGGCTTGAAGTTGAGCAAGCTGAGGAAATTGAATAGTTAATACCCTTAATTTTAAAAGGCGTTGCTAAGGTTGCAGAATTTGTACTCGACATAGACTTTGGCACTTCAAACGGTCCAACCTTTTTAGGACCGCGTTCCAAGGTTGTATTTGCAGCTTTAACGATCGCTTTTGCTGAGGGACCACCAGAGCCCATTATAAGACCAGTGCGCTCATGACTTATTTCTTTTTCTTCTAAGCCAGCTTGTGCAATAGCTTCTTCCATTGCCACGTAATTCCATGCGGCCCCCATGCCCATAAAACGTTTTGCTTTTCTGTCAACCATAGACAAAGCATCTAACGTAGGCGCTCCCTCAACTTGGCTTCTAAATCCAAGTTCGGCATATTTCTCAGCACGGCTAATACCAGATTTACAATTTTTGAGACTGTCTAAAACTTCATCTCTATTGTTACCAATGCTGGAGACAATCCCCATACCTGTTATGACAACGCGTCTCATGTGTATTCCTTATCTATTGGCTTATTTCCTTAAAGAATAAGGAAATAAAGGCCAAACTCATTTAATGCTCGGTAGGTTCTACATAAATTTTGCAGAACCTGCCATTGTTAATTTTTTACCTTAACGAATGCCACTCGCTCAGCGCAAATAACATAATGATTAAAGCGGATGCTTTTTGAGCATCTGAAGCTTAAAACTCATGCTTTGTGGGCATCTGAAGTTCAAAAAAACTCATGCTTCGCGTCTGTTGCAACTAGGTAACCCAAAAGCGCATTAAAGTGCGCAAATTCATCGCGAAAACAAATTCGTTTATTGATTTTCCTCACCACCAAACAAACCAACACGTAAATCTTTCGCGTGGAAAATAGGTTCGCCATCAGCTTTCACAACACCTTCAGCAACAGCGAGTTTTAACTTACGTAAAATCAAGCGCTGAATGTTTATTTCATAGGTTACCAACTTGGTTGTTGGCAGCACCATGCCAGTAAATTTAACTTCACCAGTTGAAATAGCACGGCCACGTCCAGGCTCACCAAGCCAACCAAGGAAAAAGCCTGTTAATTGCCACAAAGCATCCAAACCAAGGCAACCAGGCATCACAGGGTCACCCTCAAAATGACAAGGGAAAAACCAGAGATCTGGTTTAATATCAAATTCGGCAACAATCTGGCCTTTGCCAAATTCACCACCATTGTCGTTAATTTCGGTAATGCGATCAAACATAAGCATAGGAGGGAGAGGGAGTTGAGCATTCCCAGGCCCAAACAATTCACCTCGGCCACATTTTAAAAGTTCTTCATAGCTATAATTGGATTGGCGATCCGCCATTGATGCACCCCGTCATTTTTGTTATATAAGTGTAGTTTGCTAAATAAATTTTAGTTTTAGCGTTTGTAACATATTTTGAGTTACAAACACGGCATTTCAGACTATAATTATGCAATTCATTATTGCTCGTAACATAATTGCAAACCCTCCAAAAGAGGCAGAGCATTTCAGTCGTGATGTTTTTAACGTTTTTGTAACATATTACAAATTCAACATAAAACAAAGCAACGCAATATTGCTAGTTATTTTAATTTTTTTTTGCCATGATTATACTTTACAAATGAGAATGAGTATTATTAGCGAGAAAAAAATTATAAAAACAAAGAGCCCTAGTGCACTGTTAAATAGAAACTAGTACGTTCTTTAATAGAAATATGAGAAATTGACACGGACCACAGATAAACGGACCATGGATAAAATGACAAATACCCCTGAAAATGAACTATCTCAGAAACAAACAATTAATATGTCTGAGAAATTGCGTTTGGCTGGCATGCGGCCAACACGCCAGCGCGTGGCTTTGGGCGATTTATTGTTTAAAAATGGTGACCGTCATGTATGTGCTGAAATTTTACATGAAGAAGCCGTAGAGCACAAAATTCCTGTGTCACTCGCAACCGTTTATAACACCTTAAATCAATTCCGTGATGCTGGCCTATTACGGGAAGTTGCACTCGTAGGCACAAGAGTTTATTTCGACACAAACATGTCTGATCATCAGCATTTCTATCTTGAAGAAAATGCGGAGTTACTAGACATCCCAAATTCGGCTCTTTCAGTCTCAGGTATTCCGGAAGCACCAGAAGGCATGGAAGTTGCCGGTGTAGATATCGTTGTTCGACTCAGAGCGAAAAATAAATAACCACAGCAAACAAAACATCTTTCTCTCTAGCTGCTTTTCACTTTAACACGTCTTAAGCCATCAATCGCCGGCTTGTAATGTGGGTTAATGGATAGAGCGCGTTGATAAGCTCTTGACGCCTCTTCGGGTGCGTCTTGTTTTTCAGCTGCCAACCCGCGATAGGTCCAAGCCTGATAAAATCCTTTTTTGCGCCGTGCTGCCACATAAAAATCATCATAAGCTTCTTTATAATTACCTGTCGCAATACGGCTCAAACCACGCCCATAGTAAGGGGCAAATGAATTAGGTTGCAGATCAATGGCGCTATTAAAATCAGCAAGTGCCAGCTCATTTTCCCCTCGAGCAAGATAAATTTCCCCGCGGTTAAAATAAGCACCAGCATGATCAGGTGCATATTCAAGAGTTTTGTTAAAATCAGCCAAAGCAAGGGCTTGCTTTTTTTGAACGCGATAAAGCATGCCACGACCAAAATAAGCAATTGGATATTCAGTCGAAAGTGTGAGTGCTTGGTCAAAATCAGCCAGAGCTTTATCAAACTGCTTTAATCGAACATAAATCAAAGCTCTGTTGGCGAAGGCTTGATAATAGCTGGGATCAATTTCAAGCGCTTTGGAAAAATCTGCAATTGCTTTGGCATAATTGCGTGCATCTCCATGTGCTGTTCCCCGCATATTGTACGCGCTTGGGTCGTCAGGGTTTTTCTCAATGACACTTGAAAGGGAAAGGAGATTGTTTTCGTGTTGTTGTGATGAAAGAGGGCTTAAAGTCGTATAGTTTTGTTCACCACTGATGACAGGTGCTTGGCAGCCAGGCAAAAAAGAAAGGCTGAAACCAAGAAGGAAAAAACGAAAAACTAATTTCATAAACAACACCACTTAACTCAAAGCACTACATTGATTTATGTAATATAGCGAAGGAATACGACGCAAATTTGATTGTTTATTATATAGCATGTCACCTAAAAGTGGGTACCGGTTTTTAGGCCCATGACATGCTTGAGAAAACATGTCACCTAAAAGTGGTGAGGGCTTTTAACAAGACGTTGTTGTGAATAAACAGCTCTAAAAACAAAATAAGCCCACAACAAAGTGAGCTTAAAAATGCTTTCAGACCATCTGTCCAGCTATTGGATAAATGCAATCTTGCCCCCGCAGACAAAAATCGCAACTATACCTATAATCAAACAAGGTTTTTAAATAATGTGAAACGTCTTAGGCGCGAAATTATCTAGCGCGGCCAGGAACCAAACCTTCACGTTGTGCTCTTTTGCGCGCCAATTTGCGAGCACGGCGAATAGCTTCCGCTTTCACACGAGCACGTTTTTCAGATGGTTTTTCGTAAAAATTACGAAGCTTCATTTCACGGAAAATGCCTTCACGTTGCATTTTCTTCTTAAGCGCTTTTAACGCTTGATCAACATTGTTATCGCGAACGAGTACTTGCACGCGTCTACCTCTCAAATATTAAGGTCCCAAAATTCGAAATTTTAAAGGAATTCATTAAGGTGCTCATAAGCCCTTATTTAGGACCGAGCCAATCTCTAGCCTCTCCCTTTATCAAATATCTCTATAAATGTCCAATAAAACTAGCATAATTTGACAAAAAAATTGCCATTTTCAGATTGAAGGGGGATATGAGCAGCAATAAAAGTACAGTAGTGAGAAAAAACTATCCAAACTCAATATCTTACATACGAAGAAGTCGTGACGCCTCCTCGGCATCAGAACATGGTTTAGCAAGAGGGCTCAGCCCGGCGCTTAGCGTCGCATAGTGCGGTTGCAAGTAGGCAACCTGGAGCAGGAAAAAGCGCGGTTGCAAGTGGGCAACTGAAGCACAGCTAAAATAGGGCGGTTGCGAGTGGGCAACCTGGAGCAAGAAAAAGTGCGGTTGCGAGTGGGCAGCTAAAGCACAACTAAAAATATAGCCCCAAACAAAGCGAAGAATGGCTGTGAGAGAAAAAACTAATCAAATTCAAAACATAACATACGAAGAAGGAGTACTGCCCTACTTCAGGGCAGTAGGACATGGCGTAGCCCGGCGCTTAGCGCCGCACCTCGTAGGCCCGAGCAAAGCGAGGAATTGCTGTGAGAGGGATAAGGCGGATGCTTTGTAGGCATCTGAAGCCTAAAAAAAGCCTTCAATCAATATCATAAAGATAATTGATATGACCCATCTTGCGGCCTTCTCGGGTTTCATCCTTGCCGTAAATATGAAGAATAGCTCCTTCGCTAGAAGCAACCTCACCCCAGCGATCCATATCAGAGCCGACAATGTTCACCATCATCGAATTTGAATGGCGCTTTGTCGTGCCAAGTTTCCAGCCAGCAACAGCGCGGATGTGATTTTCAAATTGATCACAAACACAAGCATTCATGGTCCAATGCCCAGAATTATGCACGCGAGGAGCTATTTCATTGACAATTAAAGGTGTGTCCGTCACTCCGCCAATGGCAAAAAATTCTACAGCGAGAACACCAACATAATTTAATTTTTCAGCAATTTTGGCGGCATAAGCACGGGCTAATTTTTCTAAATCTTCTGGTATGTTAGCTGGCACATGAGATTCAGCCAAAATTTGATTGCGATGGACATTTCTAGGGCAATCATAATAAGCAATATTGCCATGAAAATCCCGTGCCACTAGGCAGGAAATTTCCATATTAAAATTGACCAATTGTTCAAATACAGCTGGCTCCCCATTATAAGCTTTAATGGCAACGTCAGGGTCAACATTGGCTCCAAGCCGAATTTGCCCTTTACCGTCATATCCCATGCGCCTGGTTTTTAAAATCCCATCAGGGCCAAGTTTATAGATCGCGGAAACAATGTCAGCCTCGCGGCTTACCTCAAAATAAGGGGCAACGGGAATGTCATGAGAAGATAGAAACTTTTTTTCAGCCAATCGATCTTGTGAAATAGCCAGAGCTGTTTGGCCTGGTGCAATCGTTGTGTATTTGGCGGCATGTTCATATGTATCAAGTGGAATATTTTCAAACTCAACCGTTGCAACATCAACTTCAGAAGCAAAGTCTTTCACGGCATTTAAATCTGCATAAGGAGCTACCGTTTGCTTTGTGGAAACTTCAAAAGCTGGGGCCCCATGTTGAGGTGAAAAAATATGCGTGTGAAGGCCAAGTCTTGCTGCGGCAATTGAGAGCATACGGCCCAACTGACCACCACCAAAAATGCCAATTGTTGATCCAGGAGCTAAAGGTTTGTTTGTCATCATTTCTTTAAGCTATCTTCACGAAAATTAATCGACAGGATGCTGCGCGATCTTTTCTGTTTGGGCTTGCCGCCATTTGACAATCCGCTCGAGCAACTCTTCATCATGACCACTTAAAATTTGAGCGGCGAGAAGCCCTGCATTTGTAGCACCTGCGGCTCCAATCGCCAATGTACCAACAGCAACTCCAGCCGGCATTTGCACAATTGAAAGCAGGCTATCTTTGCCAGATAGCGCTTTGCTTTGAATAGGAACCCCCAAAACAGGAAGAGGTGTTAAAGCGGCCACCATTCCAGGAAGATGGGCAGCACCACCAGCACCAGCAACAATCACCTTAATACCGCGTTCACGTGCTGTTTTTGCAAACTCATAAAGACGATCAGGTGTGCGATGAGCAGATACTATTTTAGATTCAAAAGGAACGTCCAAATTTTCGAGTAAGTCCGCTGCAAGTTTCATTGTCGGCCAATCTGACTGACTACCCATGATAATGCTAATAAGTGGTGACTGTGATGCCATCTAAATCAATTAGGGCCTTCCCCTAATTCTCCCCGTAATCATTTTTAAATGCTCAGTTTTGAGCTTTATTGGTTTGAAGGCTTGATAAACCTTGAAAACAAACACCCAAACAAAGATTTAGAAAAAAACAATCTTAAACCAAAAAGAAGCATGAAAACGACTTTCTAGTTTTAGGTGTGATTATAAATATTCGAATGATCTACTGAAAAGCAGTGCATTATAGGCAGAAACACTAATTTTGCAAGCACCGGTCAATTTATCATGAAGCTGAGCAATTCGTTAGGCAATGATGTCTGGAAAAAACTGCTCTTCCAAAGCTTTAATTTCATCTTTTAAGGAAAGTTTCTTTTTCTTCAGGCGCCGCAATTGCAATTGGTCAGTGTGAGGGGCAGAAATCAAACTTTCTATGGCATGATCGAGATCTTTGTGTTCTTTCCGCTTAAGCGCCAAAAGAGCACGAAAATCCATATCTATATGCTGAGAGTTATCCAAAAAACAATTCCAGAGCTTGAGTTATAGACTTTTAAGGTACAATAAATCCGGCAAAAAATCTAAAAAAACACCTAAACATGAACAACATCCTATTAATTAAAGCTATACGAGCCGTCATTGAATTGACCTAAAAGAGAAAAATTAGAGATGAGAGGTAATAAGAAAAACGCTGTTTAAATAATCCTTATCTTCTCAAGAAAAGAATCTAAAGCGTTGATATTAAATAGGAAAAAGAATTAAAATGAATATGTTTGAAAACCAAATTTCAGTTAACAGGAAAACAGAATTGATAAGAACAACTTTAATTTCTTTTCAATCTTGTAACCAAAGGGGATTAGACATAGATAAAGTTCTATGAGACTATTTGAGTCTTAACACTAACTAACTTACGGAGGGTTGCATGGCAGTTGAAAACCATATTTCTGAACTGAGCCAAAGACACAGAGTACTTGATCAAAAAATTGAGAAAGAACAATCCCGACCGTTAATCGATGATGTCAAAATCGCAGAATTGAAACGCAAGAAACTTCAATTAAAAGACGAAATAAACCGTCTCAAATTAACAATTAACTAAAGTCCCCTCTCTTTAATTTTGAGCTGACTTCCTAAGGTCAGAAATTTATTTTTATCTAAATATAAAGAGAAAATTGTATTATAAGGCGCGGAAATCCCCACCGCGCCTTTTGTGTAAACTCAAAGCCTAGCTATTATCCTCAAGCAAAGTACCAACACCATGCGCGGTGAAAAGTTCAAGCAAACAAGCATGGCGTACACGCCCATCAACAATGACAACCCCTTCAACACCGTTTTCAACCACACCCATTGAGCTTTCAATTTTAGGGATCATCCCACCGCTAATCGTGCCATCTGCAATCAAGCCTCTTGCTTCATCAAGGGTCAGCTTGTCAATCAGCTTTCCGTCTTTATCAAGTACACCAGTTACATCCGTTAGCAATAACAAGCGCTTAGCCTTAATCGCTTGAGCAAGATGGCCAGCAAATGTGTCTGCATTAATGTTAAAGGTCTCCCCATCGCGTCCAGCGGCAATAGGGGCAATAACGGGGATTAAGTCACTTTGAACCATCACTTCAACAATATGCGGGTTCATATCAACGGGTTCGCCAACAAACCCAAGATCAACTAATTTTGTGGTATTAGATTTCGGGTCATGAGACATTTTTTCTAATTTTTTAGCAGTCATCAAATGGGCGTCCTTGCCAGAAATTCCGCAGGCCTTACCACCTTGATGATTAATCGCTGTTACAATCTCTTTGTTAATAGAGCCAGCAAGCACCATTTGCACAATTTCAACAGTCGCCCGGTCAGTAACACGAAGTCCATCTTTAAATTCACTTTTAATTTGAAGCCGTTCTAGCATCGCCCCAATTTGAGGCCCCCCTCCGTGCACAACAATAGGGTTAACGCCTGATTGCTTTAATAAAACGATATCTCGTGCAAAGCTGGCCGCTAAAGTTTCATCTCCCATGGCATTGCCACCATATTTGATAACCACGGTTTGGTTATCATAGCGCTGCATAAAGGGAAGAGCTTCCGATAAGATTTGAGCCTGACTTAAAGGTGAAGTGTCAGCAGCTGAGCCATCAGTAGATGTATTTGTCATAATTTATTCATCCAAAAAACTGTCTTAGGGCTTTTTAGAGCCAATTGTCTTTAACCACAATCAATAAAAGTTGGTAATGCCAGGCCTAAGGCCTATTAATTTCTGGGGTTCTGCGTTTTAATGTTCAAAATTAAGCCAGAAGTTAAGTTTGAGGCACAATCTGAAATAGAGATACACAAAAGGCCAAATAATTGATAAATCTTAAAGGAGATTTGAACCAAATAAGGCTAAAGTGCTCAAAAGTAAAATAATACTGACGATCATATTTAAAAAAAAGCTAAAGACATCAAAGAGAAAAGACCAAATGAGAAACATATAAAAAATAAGTCCGTATTCGGCCACAAATCGTGCCTAATATTTCGTCATATTTTTTAAATATTCCATCTAAAATGCGGTCAAAAATAAAAATCTAAAGCCGATGATTTATCATCATATAGCTTAACCTCGGAGGCAGCTTGAGTACAGTAGAGATGGCTGAACAACTAGATCAACAACTTCCTGCAACAAGAAATTTGCACGAAAGCCTCACGCGCGCTGAAGAGTTAGCAACGCGGCGCAAACACTCTGTTGTCGGCTTAGATCATCTCTTATTGGCTCTTGGCCAAGATCCAGATGCCGTCTCTGTTTTATTAGTCTGTAAAGTTGATGTTGAAAGCCTTTGCATGGACCTTTTGCGCAAATTAGGCCCAGAGGCCCGTATGCGCAGCCCAAACACAGTGCCACCTTCATTTGATGTCACGGTGCAAAACCTCATCGCACATGCCTCAGCAGCAGCCCTCCAAGCTGGTCACACAGAAATAGACGGGTCTAACATTCTTTCTGCCATCATTAGCGGCGAAGGAGGAATGATAACCAATAAAATTTTGCAAAAACATGGGCTTACTTTTAATGAAACCGTTCTCAATCTAGAAAAGAAAAAATCAGTAAAAAGCGAAACTTCTGCAGATTTAAAACCTGCAAACGGAACAGAGGAAAATAGCCAAAAAACTGAAAATTCTGCAAAGGAAGAGCAAGGAGAACCTTTTAAATTAGTTCCTGAACTAGAGCCCAAAACAGCCTCACAAGATCAGCAATCACAAAAAGCTCCAGAAGCAAAATTTGCCGGGGCAGATAATAATTATAATACCGAAAGACAAAAAAGTCAGACCTCACAGCCCCTACAAGGTGAGAATGTATCCATCGTACAAGCCGAAGCGCGGCCAGAAGATTATGGCATGACACCTGAAGGGAGTGAATACCACCCCGTTCCCCCTAAAGAAAAGCTGTTACAAAAAAAGGAAGATGGCAGAAAACCGCAAGCGCAACAAAGACAAGTGCAGGTGGGGCCAAATGGGAAGCCCATCCCAGGGGCGGGGCCAAATGCGACCCCGATGATGCCGCCTTTAGCGCCTGAGACAGGGCAGCGCGCTGGTGGCCAGCCACAAAACTTACCTCCACAAAACATGCCACCTCAAAATTTTCAGGACCAAAATTTACAAGGTCAAAATTTAAAAGGTCAAATGCCGCCATCAGGTCAACCATTTCGGGGTGACATAAGCCGGGGGCTTAAGGATCCTGGGGGGCATCAAGAAGACCCACTACCAACAATTTTAAACAAACCGAAAGAACAGCCAAAGGCCGGTCCTGCTGTTAAAAGTGCACCATTTCAAACTGGAGATGATCCAAACAATTTGCAAAAAGCATTTTTACCAGGTCAAGGAATGCCTCGTGGAATAGAAGAGCAAAACTCGAGCGAGCTTCACCAAACAAATCGCAAAGTTAGTTTTGATCCAGCAGAATTAAAAGAGCCGGTTGACGATCCATCTCAACCAAAAGCCCCAATGCAGCACCAAGCTCAGCAAATGGATCAAAACACTAAGCTTCAACAACCATCTGCTGAAAATAAATTTATTCAAGAAGATAAATATGGAACAACGCCGCCCTCTCCGCCCATGCCGCCTCATCCAGGCCATGTGGATTTATCTCAGAACGCAGAGTTAGAACCACAGAATTTAGAACCTCAGAATGAAGCGCTGAAAAAAGAAAACACACCATTAAACTTGCCCCCAAGGAGTGAGAGGGCTGAAGAGGCGTTGAAGCCCTTAGCTGGTCAGAAAGGTGCGCTTAATCAAATCCAGCCAAATCAATTGCCGAGCAACCAGTTTCCAGGCCAAAACCTTAAGGGTCAACAAATACCGCTCCAGCAAAATAAAGGGCAACAAATTCAGGGGCAGAATATACCGCTGCCTCAGACTGGCCAACACCCAGCTCAACAACCGCACCCCACAAAATCTTTTGGTCAAGCTCAGGGACTAGATCAAGGGCAAGGCCAAATCCAAAGCCAATTCCCAGGGCAAGCTCAAACTCAAGAAAAGATGAATGACATCGCCAATTCAATGGCGCAAAGTCAAAAGAATAGAGAGCTGTTAAGCGATCAAGATCAAGTCGTCGAAAACATCCCAAAGGTGATGCGGGTTGGTAAAGTTCATTATTTAGAAGTACGTGTTGCTAAATTCGCTAATGCTGAAATTGAACTTGCCCCAGAAGATTATGGCTTAAGATCAAAGCAGAATAGTGCGCCAATAACAAAAGCAATAACAGTGAGATTAACAGGGTCAGATGGTGCTTTTCTAATTGATTGCGCCACGGCTTCCACCCAATGGACTGAAATGCAGGGCGGTATTACCAATGATGCCGATTTTGCTGTTTGGCGATGGCGTGTCTTACCACGCAAAAGTGGTGTATCAAAACTAAGGTTAGATATTACGGCGCGGACTAGCAATGAAGATGGTCTAACGGCAGAAATCCCAATTCAACCGTCAAAATCAATCGACGTTAAAGTAACCCGCAATTACGCGTCCATCTTCAAAAAACTTTTAATAATGGCAGGGATATTCGCAATCGGGTTTGCGGTAGCAGAATATGGTCTACAAGCATACGAAATGTTTGATGATAGTATCAAAGAATTCAGCCGCAAAGATTAAGAGCAGGCTTGAATTTGTAAAAAGCGTTATTGGAAAATCTTTTAAGAATTCAGCGCTAAAATAATAGCACCTTTAAGTTCATCAATCCCATCACCCTTGTTTGATGAAGTAGCGATTAATAGTGGGAATGCGGCTGGATGTTTTTTGATAATGGTTTCTGTCTCAGCTATTCGTTTTTGTAACTCACCAGTTTTTATTTTATCTGTTTTAGTAAGAACAATTTGATAAAGCACTGCAGAGCTGTCCAACTTCTCCATGATTTCAAGATCTTTCTTCTTGATCCCATGGCGGCTATCAATCAGCACAAATGTTCTCTTCAAATTGTGCCGACCCCTCAAATATTTTTCAATAAGTTTGGTCCAACCTGCAACCATTTCTTTTGGCACTTTAGCAAAACCATAGCCAGGCATATCAACGAGAAAGGCTTCTTCGCCAATGGTGAAATAATTGATCTCTCGTGTCCGGCCTGGTGTGTTGGAAGTGCGTGCTAGGTTTTTGCGATTACAAAGCGCATTAATCAAACTGGATTTACCCACATTCGAGCGCCCAGCAAAGGCAATCTCAGGGCGGTCAGCCGGAGGTAGCCCGCTTTCCGCCACAACCCCTTTGACAAAATCAATCGGTTGACGAAAAAGAGAAACACCTTCTTCGATGAGGTCATCAGTAATTTTAATTTCGTCTAAATCACTCACAGTAGACTCTCATATGTTGCTTAGTTTTGTGTAAGTTGAAATGCAAACCCTGGTAAGGGGTAGTTCAATCCATTCTTAGTTGAGGTTAAAAGAGCTATAAACTCTTTCCATCAAACACGAATAAGGAGTGACGCCACTTCGGCGTCAGGACATGGCGAAGTGCCAACGCAGCCCGGCGCGTTGCGCCGCCCCTCGGAGGCCCAAGCGCCATAAGCGCTTGGAATAGCCGTGAGAGAGAATTACGTACTCTTCTTCTTCAATCCCATATTCTCAAGTAAGTTCACCTCAACACCGTGCCGGCGCATAATGTAATATTGCTGGATTACAGAAAGGGTATTGTTCCAAGCCCAGTAAATTACAAGCCCAGAGGAGAAGCCTGCAAGAATAAAGGTAAATACAATCGGCATATAAGTGAAGATTTGAGCTTGCACAGGGTCAGTTGGCGCTGGGTTCAGCTTCATTTGAATGTACATAGTAAGCCCCATAATCAATGGCCAAATACCAATCATCAAGAATTGCGGTAAGTCAATTGGGATCAACCCGAATAAATTGAAAAGCGATGTCGGATCTGGAGCGGAAAGATCTTGGATCCAACCAACAAATGGCGCGTGTCGCATTTCAATGGTGACATAAAGCACCTTGTAAAGCGCAAAGAAAATCGGAATTTGAATGAGGATCGGCCAACAACCAGATAAAGGATTGATCTTGTGTTTTTTATAAAGATCCATCAGTTCTTGCTGTTGCTTCATCCGGTCATTTTTATAGCGGGTTCTAATTTTCTCCATCTCAGGCTGCATTTTCTTCATGTAAGCCATAGATTTATATGACTTGTTTGCAAGCGGAAACAGGACCAATTTAATAAGGACAGTAACAATCAAGATCGCTACACCGAAATTGCCAACAAGATGGTTAAAGTAAACCAAGCTTTTAAATAGCGGTTTGGTAATGAAGTGGAACCAGCCCCAGTCAATCAAGTTTGTGAAACGTTCAATTTTCAGATTATCAGCATAAGCTTCAATCACTTCACCTTGTTTGGCACCCGCAAATAGACGGTTTGTCACTTCAACACTTTTACCAGGCTCAATAATTTGTCCGGATTGAAGGTAATTTACAGTGTAATTATCATCACTACCTTCAGGCGCATTGCCAATAAATGTTGCTGAGAATTTGTGGCGTGTATCAGGAATAAGAGCTGCCGCCCAATATTTATCGGTAAGAGCAACCCATCCAGTTTTACCAGAGTGTTTTTCTAAGCGTTCGTCAGCAAGATCGCTATAGGTGGTTTCAATGAGCTCATCATTGAAAATACCAACCACACCTTCATGAGAAATAAAGATGGATTCACTAATTGGTTTATTTCGGCGATAAATCAAACCATAGGGGGATAGATCAAGTGCCTTAGAACCATTATTGGTGACGCGCTGGGTAACGGTGAACATAAAACGATCGTCTACAGAAATCTCACGTTCAAAAAGTAGCCCCTTGCCATTGTCATATTGAAGTTTAATAGGCGATCCAACTGTTAAGCGATCACCAGAAACTTTTGTCCAAAGGGTATTATTCTTTGGAGCAACAACAGAACTATCGCTACTCACCCAACCAAAATCAGCAAAATAAGGGTGTTTAGAACCTTCAGGGGAAAAGAATTCCACTGGCGGGCTTTTCTTATCTACCTTTTGACGAAAGTTCTTTAAGAGGACATCATCAATGCGACCACCCACAAGATTAATCGAGCCTGAAAGAGAAGGTGTATCAAGCGCTATCCGTTGTGCTTTATCTGATAGAATATCTTTACGGTCTTTAACTTTAACTGGTGCTTTGACAACTCCAGGAGTAATAGGTGCATCAGCGCGAATAGAGCCATCAACTTGCGGTGGGTTAGCACCTTCAGCTTTTTTCTTTAAAAGAGCTTCTGCCTGCTGGCGCTCTTTCAATTTTTCTTGTTTGGGAACAATGTAAAAATAATTCCATACAAGAAAGACCAAAACTGAAAGAATAAGGGCTACTATAAAATTTTTATTATTTTCATCCATGGAAAATGCTCTATCGCTTAAATGTTAATGGCGTACTTTTCTTTAATCAGTGCCAGATGATATAATCCGTCTATGAACTTTTTTAAAGCTTTTCTCTAAATCTTTTAATAGGTCTGCATAGTCAATTGAAAGACAGGCTTGGCGACCAATAATCACATAATCAACTCCAGGGCGAGCTAATTCAGGCGCAATTTGCCGTAAAGCTTCTTTTAACCGTCGTCTCATCTTGTTGCGAAGAACAGAAACAGGGCCCCGTTTTTCATTCACTTTTTTGGGATTTTTACCTTTTTGAGGGGCAGAAATCATTTTGCGTATGGTGTTATTGGTAACGGTAACGCCAAACCGTGCCTCAGATCTCTTATCCTCTTGAAGGTTTTTTTGGTCTTCTCTCAGACAAGCTTGCAATAAAAAACCAGCTGTTCCCCAGGAACTGCCAAATGAGCTACTTGATGAACTCCCAACTTTCGAAGCGCCTGACTTCACAGCAAGAAATTCATGTCTCTTCTTTATCATGGCTAGTTTGGTCAAAGAAAAGCTCATTAGATGATTAATCCCGCCCATCTAGACTTTCAAGATAGCTCTCAGGGCAAATGAAGAATAACTAAAAACAACCTTTAAAAAAATTAAGGGCAAAGTTGAATTTCAACATTGCCCTAAAATCTCATCATTAAGTGATTGTTTTTGTTAAAGGATTAAAAATTAAACCTTTATAAATTAAGCACTTAATTTCTTGCGGCCACGTGAACGTCTGTTAGCTAAAACTTGGCGTCCGCCAACAGTTGCTTTACGAGCTCTAAATCCATGGCGCCGTTTACGTACCAAGCGGCTTGGTTGATATGTACGTTTCACTTGAGGTCTCCACTTAATCGACTGTTTTAATTAAATAAACGCCGATCGGTAAATCGTTAATCTGACCTAAAATGAAAATGGATAAATGCAAAAGCGCCCGCTTCCAAAACAAAATCTGCTTTAGAACCAGTCTGCTTAGTGCTTCAGAGCCAGTCTACTTATAATTAAGATCAGTAAATTTCTATAAAAAGGGCATATAGCCTGCACAATCCTTAAATGTCAATGAAAAGCTCTTCAAAAAGTCCAATTTCATCAAACATCGGAGCTTTGCCGGCGATCAAACACTGTTCACATAACTCTCACAAGGGTTTGAAGATGTATGATCAGGTATTTTTGGAATTTTATGTTACCTCTTATGTCAATCGCAAACGCCAAACAATTTTGGCAAATGTGAACAAGAAAGTGAATGAAAAGTAAATAAAGATCAGCAGTTTAAAAGTAATAACCAAATAAAACGGCTTGAAAAATTAAATATAAATCAAAAACGGCGTAGGATGTAGGAAAGAAAAATGATAAATCGCAAGAAAATATCTCATATATTCAT
>JAEPQF010000071.1 GCA_017640685.1 Hyphomicrobiales bacterium | reverse complement strand
ATATGAGTTTTAATGAATAATGCCTTAGTATCTTAATTATGAAAGAGTTTCTCACTACGGCACTGCTAGCTTATATAGAATTATGGAGGGAACCCATCAGCATTTTACTGGCCTGTTTCAATCCAGTTTATTCGTGGCTGATGGCAGACCTTTTGTTCATGTGGATCACAATATTTCTAGGTTTTAATATGATGACCTTGATCTTTGATCAGGAAACCATATGGGGGCACTTCAATGGAAAAAATGAACCTATACCGGCATTCATTAAGTTAGCATTCTTTTTTGCCTGCTCCCCCATATTAATTTTAGCAGGATTTGTCGTGCCAAGATGGGAGGCACAAGATATAGGTATGCAAATTTTGATTTCTTGGTTCTTATTTTTACAAGCCTTGGCCATATTAGTTAATTTTTTTATGTAACTATTTTTCTGTAAAAACTTGAAAAGCAGAAGTTCTATTTAAATTAATTTAATGCTAAATGTGATCAAAAACCGTTCAAACCTTGCTATTGTCGTGTTTCATCTTAAAACCATTCCCATTTTTCTTGTCCCAGTTTTCCCTTCATATTTTATATGCTATTTGATACTTGTATTATTATTAGATGTGGTGCCATCTTAAGTGAGCAACTCTGGGGGGGCTGAGGCTTGGTAAGTGATCAACTTGATATTGCCTATCAACGCATTGAGGATTGTAAAAGCCAACGACAAGACACGTTAGACCTTTGCGGTTTTACTATAGAGTTACGCTTGGATCATCCAATTTGGTCAAAGATCTTCGAGCTTACCTGGCTTAAAAAACTCTATCTTGGTGTGGGAGCAGAGGCCCGAAAAAATGTCTTATGGGATCTTGGTTCAAGCGAAAATGAACCATACAATGAATTAGACGCATTGCCTGCTTTGTTTTCTACCGCATTACCACACCTCAAAATGCTTAGTCTGAGTGGCACATCAGTGCGCGACCTAACACCCCTCCAAAAGCTCACCAACCTCACCGTGCTTGACCTTTCCTTCACATCAGTGTGTGATCTGGCGCCACTACAAAGCCTAACTAGCCTCACCATGCTTGATCTGAGCGACACATCAGTGGATGATTTGACGCCACTGGCAAAGCTCACCAAACTCACTGAACTTGATCTTAGCTACAAGGGCTTTCTAAATTTGACACCGCTAGCAAAGCTCACCAAACTCTCTGTGCTTAAGCTGAGAAACACATTTGTGGATGATGTGACGCCACTGCAAAATCTGACCAACCTTACCAAGCTTGATCTGTGGGAGAGTCCAGGTGTGAGTGATTTTACGCCACTGCAAAACCTCACTAAGCTCACCAATCTTGAACTGTACGGCCCGTATGGGCTCGATTTGACGCCACTCAAAAATCTTACCAACCTCATCAAGCTTCGTCTGTTCGGCCCGTACCAGTATGAACTCGATTTAATGCCACTGAAAAACCTAACCAACCTCATCAGGCTTGAAGTGCTGACAACTACAAGGGATTTGACGCCACTGCAAAACCTTACCAACCTTATCAGGCTTGATGTGATAACAACTACAAGAGATTTGACACCACTCAAAAACCTAATCAGCCTTACGGATCTTTATCTGAGAAGCCGATTTGAGCTCGATTTGACGCCACTGCAAAACCTTACCAACCTCACTACAATTGATCTGAGCCATTGCAAATTAACAAACTTCCCAAAAGATTTGTGCTTCCAGCCATCACTTAAAAACTTGCTGCTGTATGAAAGTGAGTTAGCTGGTGTGCCCCAAGATATGCTCTCCCTAGAATATGGTGAAAATTGTTTTTCTCGCCTAAGAGACTATTACCGTGCCCTAGAAACCGGGCAAGAACATTTGCAAGATGTAAAGCTCATCATTGTTGGCAATGGACGCATTGGCAAAACACAAATCGTCAATCGTATAAGTGACAAGCCTTTTGTAGAGGACGCAGACTCAACCCATGGCATTCAAATCAAAAGAATCAATCTGCCTGGCGCTCAAGATCAGGATTTAACTCGATTGCATGTTTGGGATTTTGGTGGACAGGATATTTACCATGGTACCCATGTTTTGTTTATGCGTAGCCGCGCAGTGTTTATGGTTGTTTGGCGCGAAGGGTTTGAAAATAGAGCAGAGGTATTACATAACGGGATTCGCTTTCGCAATTATCCGATGAACTATTGGCTCCACTTTATCAAACGTCTTGCGGGGCTTGCCAATCCGTTGATGATAGTTCAAAACGCTTGTGATGAACATGATTGGGAAGAAAGCGAGCCTTTGCTCTTGCCAGAAAAAGCGCAGCAACTATTAGAAGACTTTCAGCCAATTCCCAAAATCTATCACTACAGTGCCAAAACCAAGGCAGGCCAAGCCAGTCTTAATGAAGGGTTGGGCATTGCTGTAAAGCACATCAGCTGCAAGGGAAAAGAATTCATCGGCAAAAACTGGGCCAGGGTGAAAGATGAACTCGAACTTTTGCTTGATGAAGGGAAAACCCGCATCTTAAGCATGGATGAATTTAAAAAACTCTGCCGCGGGGAATCTGAGGAGTTATTGGTCGTTCCAGAAAACCAAATTCCAACGCTGTTGGAATATTTGCATAATACGGGGTTTATTTTTTATCAAAAACACTTGTTCGACAACCAGATTATTGTTGATCACGCTTGGCTGTTTGATGCCATTTATGCGGTATTAGAGCATGATTATTGTTATCAAAGACTTCAGGCGCAACGAGGCCGGTTTACCCTTGAGGACTTAGGTAATATTTTATGGACGAAATGGGGTTACAGCCCAGAGGATCAAAAGCATTTGATTGAGATCATGCTTTCTGCGGACATGTGTTTTGAATTCATCGAAGAGAAAAAAGACTGGGGGCAAGAGGTGACCTATATTGCACCTGATCATTTACCCAAAGAGCCTCACTATCTTGCCCAAATAAATTGGGACAAAGAAATTGAAACAAAGCAAGTGATTTTTGAGTATGACTTCTTGTTACCTGGATTGATGCGCTCTATTCTTTCAACAATTGGTAACCAGGCGGGTTTAGGAGCTGATTTTTGGCACGATGGTGTTTTGGTTTATGAAAAAAATGCCAATAGTAAAGCTAAGATTGAGGCTAACTATCATATTGATGGGGAAGAGGACTGGCGCGGCACCATATCAGTAAAAACACAACAAGGCCGCTCTGAGAAACTTCTTAATCAATTAGCGCAAACGATCGCAAGCCAAGAAAAAAAATTTGGTTTAGTGGCCGAACCCGGTAGCGCCAGCGTTTTTGTTCAGTCTTTGCGCTCCGGCTCAATGCGTGATGATGTCAAAATTGTACACGACTTTGGACTGCCAACCTCCTCAGAACCAGGCTATTTTATCTCTTACGCTCATAAAAATAACGAACATCCCAACCTTGAAAATATTGTCGATAAGCTAGACGCCTACGGCCTAAAGCATAACAAACGTTATATACTAGATAGAAAAAATTTGCAGCCAGGGGAGAGCCTTGCTCGCTTTATGGCACAATCTGTTAAAGACTCTGATTATTATATTTTGGTGTTGAGTGATCGCTATTTTCGTTCTGTTAATTGCATGGGAGAGCTAACAAGAATTTGGTTTAGATGCCAAACTGACAAGGATCAATTTAGGGCTGTTATCCGCCCTTTTATGATGGATTGCGCCAAAATCGGGTGTCCAACAGAGCGAAAAAAATACAAGCTTTATTGGAAAAAAGAACAGAATAAAATCAAAGTTGATGATTTATCTACTGATGATTTTGTTATGAAAAATAATATGGAAAAATACGCGGTCCATATACCTGATATGCTAGATGTAATCAGTGATATGCTACAAGAAAGAGACCCTGAAGAATTTCTTAAATACGCATTTGATGATCAGGATAAAGCGAGCTAAATTATATTTAACGACCATGATTTTTAGCTGATAAGTAAAATGTTTGTGGCTGCCGCTTCTGGCACTACCCAGCCGAAATTACGCTAAATACAAATGATCTATAACTATTGAAAAGCGGACTAAATACACGACGACTTCTCATTTTTTTCAACTCTCGCAAAAAAATGTTGAACCTCAATTTTAAGAATATCACAAAGTTCAAACAGTAAAGTTGTGCCAATGGAAACCTCCCCCCTTTCCATTTTTTCTATTAGTTCAGCAGGTAGGTCGGTTTTATAAGCTATATGAGCAATAGGGATATTTTTTTCTTCTCTGATCTTTTTAATCTGTTGACCAATACGTCTGTGGATAGGAGATGGGGTAAGCATTTGCCTTTCTTTCCTTGTGCAAAAAGGCCGGGCATTCGTAGCCCACGCATGCGAGGGTGAGGTGGTTTTGGGAAAGCCTTGGACATACCACCAACGAACCGGCCACCAGTAGGCAGCACGGGCATGCGTATCACGGCGCTACGAAACACCGAACCCATTGCGGGTTAATCTTCCAGGAGAGTCTAACACAGGTGAAAAAGAGTTGTCTAAATTTTGAATGATGGAAAATGCTTAACCAAATAAAGATTGCAGAGTTTAGGGTCTTTCGTGATGGTTAGATGGCTAGAAGAAAGAAAATAATAACAAAAGAAAATACTCAAGGATAAGTTTCAGCTAGGATTGAGTGATTTCAATTAAGGCTAACTTATCTTTAGGGTCTTAGAAATTATAAAATTTTCCAAGTAGTAAAATGGGAGTGTCAATATTGTGAGTAAGAGTAAAGAGATAAAAAAGGCCGAAGAAATACTGAATGAGTTAAAGGATAATGATGAGGGTGGATTAAACGTCGATAATTCTGAAAAGTTAAAGTTAGGGACGGAAAAGGAGGAAATTTCTACCAAGCAAAAGAATGATGAATTATCAAAGCCAAATGAGATCACGCATTCTCATATACATACGGTTTTTAACCGTTTTACGGATGATCCGCGTTATGAGCAGCATAGTCACCACGCCGAAACACTCCTAGATGAAGCCGCTGATTTATTAGATAGAGCTATAACATCTCGAAGCATCTACGACACATTTTCAGAGAAATGGTTGAATTTGTACGCCGAGCTCAGCAATGAATATGAGAATTTACAGATAGAGAGAGGCAGAATAATCAAAGGAGGGGTAGAGCTTGCCTATAGAAATGCAAAACGAAAGCTCGGCAGAGCTGAGAGAGCTTTAAGTGTTATAAAAATTGATGAGAAAAAAGCTACAGAAAATTTCAAAAAAGCATTCTCTATTAATAATAAGATAGAGTTATATGAAGCTGCTTTTTGGTCATCATGGCTTTCAGGAGTACCAGCATATTTATTTCAGGGTCAAAAAAATCCATCTTTAGAAGATTACGAGATTGATGGTGTAAACACTATTGTAAGTAGTCACCTCGCTAGTTTCAATAGTAGAAGAGCCTCTATTAATTATGATATGGCCCAATTCTCTGCGCTAAATCAATTATGGCAATTACAAAATTCAAGAATATTGAGTTCGTATGATGTTGATACTTTAAAATGGAATGTGGAGTGGGAGCAGGAAGATATAAATTTTAAAAAAGAAACTTATAAAGCTAGGCGTGCGAAGTATCAAAAAAAAGTAAACTCTTTTAACGAGGCTTCTGGAGCCTTGAACCATAGAAAGTATTTGGCAAATTTAAAGAAATCTTATGTGCAAGATCTCAATGAAGCATTAGACAGATTAAGTGCCATTCATAAAAATTTATATCTCTTTTATGACGTAAGGGGGGATTACCCTACAAATTATGAAGATGTCGACTTTCCAGGGGAATTAAGGCTTTGGGTAAGAAAAGCCATACAGACAGTCAAAAACAGCGTTAGATCTGAAGTGACAACTTCTGTGATCTTTGAAGTCCCGATTGATGAAGAAGGACATGGTGTTTTATCTGTTGAAGAACAAAAATTTGTGGGCCTCAAGAACCCCCGTTTAAGAGGGATAAGCGTTTTCTTAGGGGATGAGTCAAAGAAGAAACTAGATTATGTATCAGCTTTAATACGACTAGCAAATGAGGAAGATGATTCTGACTGGAATCTGAGATTAGATCGTATTACTCGGCGAAGTATTATTAAAACCCCTATGATTTATGGGTCAAATATATTGAAAAATAAGTCGTCAGTTGATGAGTGGGACATCAAACTCTTTGACGCATTATTAACAAGTGGCGATGGACCAGCAGTTAATCCGAAAAGGATTTTCATAGAGATGCACGTTGTCGGTAAATTCAATTAAAGATGAGGTTTGTGATGAGTAAGAGTAATGCATCGGATGACGAAGAAATACCCACTGCGGATTTCGTTGATGATCCAGGCGACGCAAGAGACCATTATTCTCCAGGTTTAGATGGTTTTAATGAGGATATAAATGAAACCCCTGATGAACGGGACAATACTCTCAGTGAACAAGAAATCATCAAGGAGCTCGAGAAGATAGCTGATACGCCATTAGTGGAATTGATGGGCAAACAGATGCAATCAATTGACCGCTTATCTACCACACCGTCTGAAGATGCCGACCAAGAAAACGATGTACAAGATGCAACGTTAGTTGCTTATTATGACTATGGGCCCGTATCACCAGTTCCGCCATATCAAGAATGGACAAGTGTCTCACCTGATCCTGTCACTCAAAACATTGTAATGGGGGTAGCTGGTTTTACGGCTAAGAGCGCAACTTTAATTGGGGGTGCGATGGCGGCAACTGCGGCAGCGGGACCAGCAGGGGCACTTAATCCGAAAGTTTTGTCAGGGATTATCCCAGCAGCGGGTTGGGCGTCACGTGAAGCTGCGGCGATCTCTTATTTTGCACTAAAGGCTGTCACTGAGATAAATGGGAACCTAGATACGATAGAGCACAATATAAACGCTACGATTGATAGAATAAATCATCCTCAAACGATAATTGATTTTCCCCGATATTGAAGAAAGCATAAACCTAAAGCTCGATGATTAGCGTTTGTCTTAAGGCTTTATTCTGTTGTTCACGATGCAATGGTAAATTCTTTCAGGTCGATATTAAGAATGTCACGTAGATGGAATAAAAGTTGCTTCCAGTATGTGAGGCTATTTGCTGTAGTAATATTTAGTGGTTTAGCATTAAATGTTTTTTACATAGAGGTATGAAGATGCCGGTTTTCTTCGGAGCCGTGCTCGGGCCTATCACGTTAGTGGCCTCCGGCGGGCCCGAGAAAGCGGATGCGAAAAAACCGGCCATCGCCGGCTTTTCTTTGGTGAGTGTGAGGGTTTATTTAAATCAGTTAAACCTTTTATTTACAGGCGCGGGACGGAAGCCCGCAGGGTGAAGCCGCCCGAAGCCCTTCAACTCGAAGGGCGGCTTCATTTACGACGGCCCAGTCGCTCATCAATTGAACTTCAGAGCGACGCCCCCTTCCCTACTCCATAACAGGCTCAGAAGATTTCTTATTAGCAAGGTACTTCTTACGGTCGAATTCTTTAGCATGACCACTGAAGAAAGTCTGACCATCATTTCCTTTACGGCGCCAACAAGCGGGTGTGTAAAGATTACCTTCAGCATCAACAGCATAAGCATGAAGGGCAGCAGGCTCTTTTTCTCCTTTTTTAGGAAATGGTTTGTTTTCAAACTGAGATAATTTTTCAGTGAAGATAAATACAGAGGGAGAACCAGCAGGCAATGTTAAAGGCTTTCCATTAATATTAACATCTTCAAAGACGAAGTCTGCCGCCATACGAACCTCACCGTTTTGATCTACGATTTCACGGTAATCAAGTTTTGCGTAACTCGGTAGATTTGGTTGAAATGTGCCATTAGCGATTTGCTTTTTCACGGCTCTAAGGTGGAGTTTTTGGGTTGGTGATGCGGGCTGTACGAAGCCAGTAAGGTGGCCCGCTTCAGTAACTGAGAGATTGATGTCGTGATAGTTATCACTATTGGGATAACGTAATTTAGCTCGTTCAAGATTAGAGTTAATGGTTAGTTTGCCGTCTTTTTTTTCGTATTTTTCGTTTTGGTTTTGGCTCATTATATTGGCTCCACTTAACAGTGTTTTTGTTAGGAGCGCAGTGGTTTTTCTCTTCTTACACAGGTCAAAAGTAATGTTTGAAATTTAATAACAGGTTGTTATAGCTGTTTAAATTTCACCCGTAGTTATACAGCGCAAACAAAGTGATAACAAATTTTATTTTTCCACAGCATGAAGCCTGTGGTATTATGGGAAGCCATGGAGGGTTTAAATATGTCTATTAATGATGACCATAGAGATGAGGTTTTGAAGTCATTTATAGAGGCCTGTGACTGGTATGATGATCATGCAGATTTATCGGAGCGTGAACGTATTGAGAAAATGCACGACACCAAAAGAATTGATGATTTGGAGTATCAAGAGTTTGTTGGTATGACCATGTGGCGTAATTTTACGGGTGATGTTGGCGAGGCTTAACGCTCGCGGTCTTGTTCTTCCTGTTCCCGTCTAAGGCGGTTTCTTTCTTCTATTTTTTCAATAGCTTTTTTATGAGCGATATATTCGCGGTTGGTATCTCGCACGGTTGGTAGATGGTCGGCCAACTGTTGGACAGCTTCTTTTGCCTGACCGTCTTTGCTGAGGCTTCCCAAGATGAGGCCGGGGCGGTCTTTTAAAACTTCTTGTGCTCTTTCAATTCCGCCTGCATCTATGACTTTACTGATGCGGTGTGCAGCTTTTTCAGGGTTTTTAAAAGCTGTATTGATGAGTTCCCAATAATGAGCGTTTGCAACTTCTGCTTTATATTCTGCTTTTTCGAGTGTGCTTGCCATCTTGTCTCCTTGAAAAAGTGACTCTTGTTGCCAATAATTTGATAAACTGTAACAGATAAAATGTTTAGGAGATATATGGGCACAAAACCGTTTCCGTTAATGTGGCATACTGAAAATCGTCATTTGAGTTCAGAAGAACGTGTAAAAAAGGCAATAGCTGAGGGCTATACAACAGAAGAACGTATGGCATGCATAACGAAAAAGCTTAAAGAAACAGAAGCGGAATTTGCAGACTTTATGCAACGTAGGCTTCACAAGCCTGTTAGCGATAGTCGGCCCGGTAGGCCCTGTCCCGCTCAAGGGCCATCCGTTCGCGAGCTTCACGGTTAAGCCGCTCTATTTCGGCTTCTTTTTCGTCAAGGGCATCTAATTCTTTATTGCAGGCGTCTATAATTTCCGCCTGTTCTTTGGCCGCATCTATATTGCCTTGTGCTCTTGGGTCGTCTTTTAGCGCACCAAATAAAGTTGCATCAAATTCTAATCGATGCGCAATAACAATCGTACCTTCTTTGGTTCGTGCTTCGTCAATTTGTTTAGCAGCTTCCTCACTTACATAAATGCGCTCAATGAGGTTTTTAAGACGTCCCTCAGCGCACTCTATTGTTTGTTCAAGGCGTTTACGTTCTCTTTCTTTATCAAAGGTCATATATGAAACCATTAATTCAACAGATAAAAAGATTATATACAATTCAATATCATAGTATTTCTATGAGATCATGCAATATTATTTTTTTTTGTTATGATATTTTGCTTAAAAAAATAAAAAATTTTCATTTAAAACAATAAGGTAATAATGGAATGTATTTTGAATGCTTGATTGTAAAATAAAAATTTATAAGATTGTAGTATCTTTGAGTGTTTTTGCAAGTATTTAGGGGATGTTGTTATGGGCTTATTTGGGTCGATTAAAAATAATCTGACAAAGGGAATAACAGAAGAACGCATTTGGAAAATCAAAGAGCGATTTGAAGAACTCAAAAAATATAAGCCTGAGTTTTATGACATGGAATGGCCCGACGTTGAAGTGTTGCTCGAAGAAAAAGACGGGGAGAGAATAGGGAACTATTTCAAACACAATAAAACGTTTAAGCTCATTCAAACGACCATCGAAAACGGCAAAAAAGCAGAGAAGCAACTAGCAGAACAAGAAGCAGGAAAAAAAGCGAGAAAAGAGCTTTCAGACCATCTCATTAGCCAGATGGATAATCCAGCGGGCGAGTTAACAATGCCCACAAAGTTTATCTTTTCTAAGATGGGTTCGGGCACGAGACAATACTCCGACGCAATATGGAATGTATTAGGTGTCGGTGATGGCAGCCCTAGCTGGTCACAAGGTAAAGACCATGGAAAAATCAGCGACAATATAAGCGGTGGCATGATTAAACGGCCAACGTCGTCTCTATCGTCAACCAATCAATCCCTTTTAAAAGTTATGGCAAAGGGAATTGAGTTGGGTTTTCTAAATGACCATGACATAGATGAAATTTACGAAAAAATAATATGGAATATGGGGAGCCATTTTTTCTTCCCAAATACTGAGCATACTGAAAATAGCTTAGCAGTGATGACGATGTTTTGTCAGTTAAACAACGATGAGCAAACCTTTAACCAGATTAGGCACCTTGTCACCGGAATAATAGATAGCTGTAATGAAGCTGAGCAGGATTTTCTTTTATCAAGCTCACGTAAAGGGAACCGCTGGTTTCAATATGGTGATTTTGAAAGCAGTATATTAACTGAGGATAAAGGCAGTCTCATTCTTGGTATCTTAGATACGCCAGAAAGAGAAACTTACCCAATTATGGGATATGATGGGGAAGCCCCGCTTTTAACGATTGCGCCAACGCGGTCAGGTAAGACACAGGCGCAAGTTATCCCCTCTTTGCTTCATAGTGAGGCGAGTGCCGTTGTGTTAGACATCAAAGGCGAGCTGTTTGACCTAACGTCAAAAAGACGCCAAGAGATGGGCCATAAAATCATACGCTGGAATGGTATCGACAAAGCAGGCTCTCATAGCTATGACCTTCTGGCATCTATCAGCAAAGACCCAGACGACGTTTGGGCGGACTGCCAAGCGGTCGCCAAACGTTTGATTTGCGACATAAAGGGCGAAAAAGACCCGTTTTGGAAGCAGGAAGCCCGCAATCTTGTCACGCTTCATTTAGCAGATATGACATTAGATAAGACAGAGCAAAATCGGACAATGGGCCGTTTGCTTGAAAAGTTAAGTCAACCTAACTCAGAGCTAGAATATGCCTGTGAAGGTAAATTTAGAGAGTGGGCAAACCAATATGATTTACAAGCCTCACTCGGCGCTTGCGCCAATGGGGTCAAAGGTCTTTTAAAGGACAACCCGAAACAGTACCGTTCATTTGTACAATCTGCGGCGTCAGAGCTGCGGATTTTTGAAAGTCCGGCGGTTTTAAGAAACCTGAAAAAATCTGACTGGCGACCTGAGGATCTCCAAAAAGAAAAAATGACGGTTTATATCTCGATACCGCCCGAAGATGTGACGGTCTGGGCACCGCTTTTAAGGATGATAATTGCTGACCATTTTAAGGGTCTGCAACGAAGCTTAATCAAAGATGCGCCAAGAGTAACTTTCTTCCTTGATGAATGTGCTGCCTTGGGGAATTTCCCTGAGCTTGTGCAAACGCTGGCACAAGGTGCAGGTTTTGGCATTCGTCCTTGGCTATTCTTTCAAGACATAGGGCAAATAAATAATGTTTATGACAATCCCGAAGGGATATTAGGCAACTGTGCGGTTCAAAGTTTTATGAACCCGAAAGCAGAAACCGCCAGAGAGTTGTCACAACGTCTAGGGGTTAGCTCTTCTATCATCAAAGAAGAAGAAGAACCTCTTGCCCGCCCGGAAGAACTTGAGGGGCCAGGCTTTAAAGACAACGTTATAATAATGGCGCAAGGTTCATACCCCATTAGAGCCATTAAAAGCATGGCTTTTAGGTATTGGGAAGATTTGTTTGGCAAAGCGGATATTGATTTCAATAAAGAATGATAATGCCCTTTTTTGTATGTTGTTTGAATCATTTCGATCGAATTGACTACATATAGTCACTAATTTCTAGGATTTTCCTTTGGTGGTTTTAAAGTCTTGCGTCATACTGCTCTCAACATTACGCGGGGTGGAGCAGTCTGGTAGCTCGCAAGGCTCATAACCTTGAGGTCAGCGGTTCAAATCCGCTCCCCGCAACCGTTTATCTAGGTTTCTTTTGCTTGGTAGTTGATGATTTGCGCACATTGACTAATGAAGTATCGATCATATCCTTCAAGTGTGCTGCATAGTGTTTTTCAATCATTTCAACACTTGTACGGCAGTTCTTAGCCACTTGATAAATATCTGCACCTTCAAGTAGGCGAAAACAAATATAGCTGTGGCGTAGGCTATAAGCTGTGCGAGCCTTACCATGTCGATCAAATTTTAAATTATTATCAAGAAGAATATTGTTGAACATTTTCTTGAATTCATTGGGGAACAAACGATCAGTGGGTTCAGGATCGTTGCGTTCCAGCATGCGCTCATATGGGCGCACCGCCCCCGGCATGCTTTTACAATAACCAACGCCTCGTTTTCCTCTCACCTCAATTTCGAGGATACGATCACCGGAGAAATCGTCATCTACGATTTCAACATCCCGGTATTCAAGGAGTTTAACTTCGTCAGGGCGTAACCCTGTGTTAGCCATGATAAGAATGAAGTCATGTAGTTGTTCAGCATGCCATTTAAATCTTTTGTTTTTGGGCTCGGCAGCATTCTTTCGAGTAGCCTCGTAAAGCTGTTTGTATTCTTTTGGAGTAAACCAAGGTCGGTGCTCGACTTTACTCTGTCGACGGTAGGGATCAGACAAATCAGGAAGTTGCTCTAGCCAACCATGCCGTTTAGCTGTCTTGAGCACCATACTCAAGGTGACAATTTCATTATGAATGGTATTTCTAGCAGGAGGTTTCCATGGTTTCTTCTGGCCTCCATCATCAATTATTTCATTTGAAATGACGGGTTCTGTCATCCTGTGCACTCGGTAATCTTGAACGGCACCTGCTGATATTTCAGAAATAATTTTTTTGCCAAAATAGGGCATAAGATGGAGCCGAATACGATCTTTATGTCCTTGCACCCATTTGGGGCTACGGCGTCCTAACGTGATCGCTTCATATTCGGTTTCAAATTTTTGAGCGGCTTGGGCAAAAGTTTTACCTGAAAGGAGCTCACCAAATCGGTCTTTACCGCGAAGCTCTAAATACCACCCTTCAGCAACATCTTTAGCTTTTGGTAAAAGCCTTTCTTTCGTGCTCTTGCGCCATTCTCGACCTTTCATATAGGTCGAGCAATGCCAAGCACCGCCCTCTTTACGGCGGTAAAGTCGAACTTTATTGCCTAGAATCCGGTGTATCTCCACGATGCTTCTCTTTTTGTGCGATTTGTGTGAGTAATGTGCGGCACAAAATAAGCCTAGCAGGAGCCTTTAGAGATGTCAAAATTTATAAAATTATTAAGTAAAATCAGCTAATTAGTTGGTTGCGGGGGTAGGATTTGAACCTACGACCTTCAGGTTATGAGCCTGACGAGCTACCGGGCTGCTCCACCCCGCGACAAAATAAAAAGATCTCACCCCGCTTTAATGGGGAGCTCCCAATAAAACGAACCAAGCATTATACACCTTGTACATTAAAACAAATTGTGCATAAAAAGTGACTTTACAAGGCTGAAAAGCCATAAAATCAAGGTAAGAGAGAGCTTTATAACAGCTTAAAATAAAAAGAAAAGCGAAAAATTATTTTTTCTCACACCTCTCCAAAAAAAATCCATAAATTATAGTGTCTCTAGCTGAATAATACGTCAAAATCCTTCAAGACGAGTTCGTTTAAGAAAGAGCTTGAAGCTGTAAGATGAACATCTTAACAAGAGTGATGATTAAAGAGAGTTCCTTGCAAAATGAAAAACGCTATTAAAAGCACCAGGCGCGCAGTAAATGACATTAGAAAATAGAGATCACTTAAAATATGTCCAAGCCCCGTTTGTGTTGCTTGACAATAGTCTTGATCAACAAGAGGGAGGCCATCTTTTTCAAGATCCTCATGAGATTATTATTGCGCATTCTTTGGAAGATATACCTTCAGCTTTTAAGAACATTTCGCGCGCTTTAGAACAAGGACACTTTGTAGCTGGCTATATGACCTATGAACTCGGTCTTGCATTTGAAGAAAAGCTAACTCCCCAACTTGGCAAAAAGCTTGAGCAATTAACAAACGAATTAAATCCGCTGTTGTGGTTTGGTGTATTTAAAGAAAAATTAAACGTATCAAAAGATGACATTGAAAGTTGGCTAGAAGAGCAACAAGAGAGTGAATTAAAAAATTCTGAGCTCAAAGTTTCAGTAGACGAAACGTTTGAAAGCTACAAAGAGAAATTTGCTAAAGTTAAAGCCAATATAAAATCAGGTGATATCTATCAGCTTAACCTCACTTTTAAAGGCAGGGTTGAAAATATTTCTGAGCCGTTAGCTCTTTATGAAAAAATGCGTCGTACCCAACCGGTTGAATTTGCCAGTCTTATAGTAACAGAAGATAAAACAATTTTATCAGCGTCACCAGAGCTTTTCATTCGGTGCCAAAATGAAGAGATTGAAACGCGCCCAATGAAGGGCACCATGAAACGGGGTATCTCAATTACCCAAGATGAAGAACACTCAAACTTTCTCAAAGCGGATGAAAAATCTCGAGCCGAAAATCTAATGATTGTTGATTTGATGCGCAATGATTTCAGTCGTGTCTCTAAAATAGGGTCGGTTGAAGTCTCAAATCTTTATCATGTCGAAACCTATCCATCCCTCCATCAGATGGTTTCAGTGGTAAAAGCAAAACTAAAACCAGAGCTTTCATTATTTGATCAAATAAAAGCACTTTATCCAGCTGGCTCAATTACGGGTGCTCCGAAAATCAGGGCCATGGAACTGATAGAAGAGCTAGAAGACACACCCCGAGGTGTCTACACAGGCGCGATAGGTTTTTTTGCACCAAGCAATGATTACACATTTAATGTGGCAATTAGAACCATCGAATTAGATAGAGATGGCAATGGCACAATAGGGATAGGCAGCGGTCTTGTATATGATTCTGATGCCGCGTCTGAATATGCCGAGTGTTTGTTAAAGATGCAATTCTTAATAAAAGAAACACCTGAATTTAGCTTGCTCGAAACAATGGTTTATAGCCCAAAAGAGGGCGTGGTTTTGTTAGAGGAGCATCTGCAAAGGTTAGAGAAATCAGCTGCTTATTTTCACTATCCCTTTGATAAAGAAAAAATTCTTGATTTGTTAGATATGATAACCAGGCAAGCGTCGGTTAATTTAGGAGTATTATCAAAGCTGAGATTACGCTTGTTGCTTCACAAAAATGGCAACATCACAATCACGCCAACAGAGATCAAAATCATGGCAAGCGAAACGGTTTGGAATATTACTTTGGCGCCAGAAGTCATGCAAAGTAAGAATTTATTTCTCTATCACAAGACCACAAATCGTGATTTTTACGATACCCCAAGAACCTTTATGCAAAGCAGGGCAGAAGAAGAGGGAAGCGAAAAAATAGACGAAGTGATTTTCCAAAATGAAAAAGGAGAAATCACGGAAGGTAGTTTCACGAACATTTTTGTAAAGGTCAAAGGTGAGTTAATCACGCCTTCAATCGAAAGTGGTTTATTACCAGGCACGTTGCGCCAAAGCTTAATTGAGCAAGGCAAAGCAAAAGAGAAAATCCTCACATTGAAAGACTTGCAATCGGCCGACGAAATCTATGTTGGCAATTCAGTCCGCGGTTTAATCAAAGCGAAATTGATTGGATAAGTATTGGGTTTGAAGCAATGTCCAATTAAAACGGTTGCTTCTTAGCGGATGTTTTGTGGGCATTGAAGTATAGATAAGCGCTTGGAACAGCCGTGAGAGAGAACAACGAACAATCCACAAGAAGAAGGAGTGGCGCTTTATAGCGCCAGGACATGGCGTAGCTAGAGCGAAGCCCGGCGTGAGCGCCGCCCCTCGGAGGGCCTGCAGCTTCAGCTGCAGAATAGCCCGTGAGAGAGAAGTGAGCGGATGCTTGTGGGCATCTGAAGCGCAAAAGATACAATATTAATTTTACCGCCAATGTTCGGCAATCCACTTAGTGGGCCGCACATGCTTATAGCTTTTCTTAATGAAGTTTTTTTCCGGCCACTTTCCAATTACCGCATCTTCAGGGTCAGGCTTGCCCGTAAACGCAATGATGCGTGCGTCCTCTGGTAAGCGAGGTTCCTGGAAAAAATTCAAAGGCCAGCGTGGCATAAGATTGTGCTTGAAACTGAGGCACCATTCTTTCGGCCAGAAAACCTGATCGGGTATTTGATCTGAAATATATTGCTGCTCAATTCTAAAGTCTGACAAAACCTTTTGCGGGTCTGCATTAAATTGATCAAAAATATGAGTGTGCTTACCAACAGAGAAACGAAAACAAGAGGTATTACCAATCTGTAAATTGGGTTGTGTCCAGTTATGAATAACGGCATAGCGCCCTGGCTCATAACTAAAGAAATCGTCCAGGTTGCCAGTGACAACCAAATCAAGGTCGAGGAATAATAGGTCACCAGAAAGACCCGCTAGCGGGTCTTGCCAGAGTGAGAGTTTACGCCATGGGGTCCAAGCCACATAATCAGGAATGTTGATCTCTGGTAGTGGTTTAATCTCAACACCATTTTCAACACCAGTCGCATCATCAGTAAAGCAAACAAAGCGAGTTTCATTTTTTGTATTTCGCTTCACCATGGAGTAAAGCCGGTTAACATAATCAGAGCCATACCGTGTACCCCATTTAATGCATATGACTGTTTGCACGAAAAACTCCAGTTCATTCAATCGGTTAATGTTAAAACAGCTGAACGGACCCAACCTTATCTTAGCTCTATGGTCCACGCAACCACTTTAAAAAGCTAATTTTTAAAAACCCATTTATGAACTTTGAAAATGGCCATTTTAAAATAAGGATATGCGAGGTAAACACAGCCAATAATGAATATAATAAGAGACGGCCACAAGGCACCCAAATTCATTAATTTTAACAAGAAAAACCCAAGAAAAAATCCAAGACTAAGGCTTATGTGTTTTTCAAGCTTGTAGCCCTTAAAGCAAAAGACCCAATAAAGCGCAGCGCTTAAAATTCCGCAAAGAACGAGGGATAACTCAAGCCAGATAATTGAGAACTGATAGATCAAAAATACAATGCAGAAACAAAAAGCAACAAGGCCAAACGAAATATGCAGTCCGTAGGTCTCTGATGAAAAACGTTGAAACATCAAAATAAGACAGAATAAAAGAGCCGCTCCCAAAAGACGGTCAGCCCAAAAGGGAAAGTGGTATAAAAAGAAAGAACCTTCAGAAAAATAGAAAAAACTAACCAAAAAACAAATGAAAGCTAAGCCAGCTACCCAAAGGGGTAAATGAAAGGGCAGTTTATCAGTGGCAATGAATAGTGAAAAAATCGGAGTATAGTTGCCAATGATGAGTAACAAACCAACAAAAGAAACAATGAGAATAAAGTCATTCATATTTGTTGAAGGTAATAAAGTAAAAACAAGGGAAAGCGCAAGGGAAATAAGAAGCAGGAAACCATCAAACTCATGAGCGTGATCACTTTGTTGACCAACCTCATTTGATGATGAATGAGCAAGTAAGGAAAAAGCTTTTTCTTTAGTCTTGAGAATTTGAAATCGATAAAGAGCAACAGTTAGCCCGGAAATAACAAGAAGAGCTAGAAAACTAAAGCTAAATAAAAACAGCATCTTGATAAGGGGAGAAGCTGAAAAAAACATAAAAGAACTCGCAAACCACCCCCGCAGTTT
>JAEPQF010000070.1:2716-18050 GCA_017640685.1 Hyphomicrobiales bacterium | reverse complement strand
GATTGATGCCCAAACAAAATATGAGACCGTAATTGAACAGGGCTTTGAAATGGGGCGAGCGAGTATTTTAAAGTTAGAGGCTGAATTTCACTCTAAAGCTCTTAAGCTAGTTCGACTTGGTGGGCAGGCCGTTTTGGTGGCAAGTGGGGAATTGTTTTAAAGTTAGTATTCTTTTAATTTAATAGACTGCATTTTGAACAACCATTTATTTGATATGGGGATGGTTGAATGTGGCCATGACAATTTTTGTAATTAAGATTAGAATACAGATTGATTCTAAGTTTTTATTTGCGTTGCATTGTCTTCAAACTCAAGAAACGAAGTGTGGCTAAATGTCTTTAGATAATCTTTCTTCCGGACCTGAGGGAACCCAACCCACCTTGGAAAAACAACATTTATTTGTTTATGGGTCTTTAAAACGGAATATTTCAAACCCAATGGGTGCGATGATGCGAGCGCACGCAACATATTTAGCGGAAGCGATTATTGCGGGGCGGATTTACGATTTAGGTCCTTATCCGGGGTTGATTTTAGAAGATTGTGGAACGGCTGTTTATGGTGAGCTTTACGAAATTGAGCGACCAAACGCCTTATTATCGTTACTCGACGCTTATGAAGGGTGTTCGGAAGATGACCAGCAACCACATGAATTTTCTAGAGTTCTTGCAACAGTGCGGGATAATGAAGGGGTTGACTATCGCGCTTGGGTTTATGTTTATCAAGGTGCCGTTGATCCTCAGTGGATTTTAACATCAGGGTATTATCAACCTACCACTGGTGCTGCTTAATTTAGTGATTTTTATTCCACTAATGATAGGTTTTTTGGTGGAATTCGATTTAATCGCAGGACTATTCTTGCTTCCATTTCTATAAATGATTGTTTTTGCTGCTTGACAATTTCTTTATGAGTGTCATTTGTGTTTTTTTATTTATGAAATTGCACTCCTTCATTGCTCTTCTTAGGTTTGCAAACTAAACTCTTAAAAAAATATAAGGGTACAAATTATGTCACATCAAATTGGCACACCTGCCAATTCTAATATTCCAAAATGGGTTTATCAATTTGGGGGTGGCAGTGCTGATGGTAGCGCTGCTGATCGTAATTTACTAGGTGGTAAAGGGGCGAATTTGGCTGAAATGGCCAGTATTGGTTTGCCTGTTCCTCCTGGGTTTACAATTACAACAGATGTGTGCAGTGCTTTTTATAAAAATGAAAAAACTTTACCAGATGATTTGAAGCGCCAAACTCAGGTTGCCTTAGATCATATTGGTGAGCTTGTTGGCTCTGTTTATGGTAGTAAAGAAACGCCGCTTTTGGTTTCTGTGCGCTCTGGCGCGCGGGTTTCCATGCCTGGGATGATGGATACCGTTTTGAATTTGGGGCTGAATGATGAGACGGTTGAAGGCTTGGCCACTCGTTCTGGCGATCGCCGATTTGCTTATGATAGCTATCGCCGTTTTATTCAAATGTATGCCTCTGTTGTTATGGAAGTTGAGCATGGACTTTTTGAAGATATTTTAGAAAACTTCAAGAATCTCAATGGTTTTTCTAATGATACAGAGTTAGAAGCTGATGATTGGCTTGATATTATCGAGCAATATAAGGCCTGTGTTGTTGAAGAAAAGGGCAAGGCTTTTCCTAGCGACGTTTATGAACAATTATGGGGTGCGATTAGCGCTGTGTTTTTATCATGGCACTCGCGCCGGGCCGATACATATCGCCAGCTGCATGATATTTCCCATGAATGGGGAACGGCTGTGAATGTGCAAGCCATGGTGTTTGGTAATATGGGTGAAAATAGTGCAACTGGTGTTGCTTTTACTCGTAACCCTTCTACCGGTGAGAATGAGCTTTATGGTGAGTTTCTTGTTAACGCGCAAGGTGAAGATGTTGTTGCAGGTATTCGAACACCGCAACCGTTGACAAAAGCTGCGAAAGAAAAATCTGGTGATGATAGCCCCTCTTTAGAAGAAGTTATGCCAGAAGCGTTTGCTGAATTTGTTGGAATTACCGAGCAATTAGAAACGCACTACCGAGATTGCCAAGATATTGAGTTTACCATTCAAGATGGCAAGTTGTGGATGTTGCAAACGCGCTCTGGCAAGAGAACAACGGGTGCTGCTGTTCGCATGGCTGTTGAGATGGCGAATGAGGGGTTAATTAACAAGCAAAAAGCTGTGCTTCGTATTGAACCTAAAGCGCTTGATCAACTTCTGCACCCAACTCTTGATCCATCAGTCGAGCGCCAAGTTTTAACGAAGGGTTTGCCGGCATCACCTGGTGCTGCTGTTGGCATGATTGTTTTTGATGCTGATGAGGCTGAAACCCAAGCGGGTTTGGGAAAATCAGTTTTATTAGTGCGGGTTGAGACGAGCCCTGAAGATATTCACGGTATGCACGCTGCGAGCGGTATTTTAACGGCGCGTGGTGGTATGACAAGTCACGCAGCTGTGGTGGCGCGCGGGATGGGGAGGCCATGTGTTTCAGGGGCCGGTGCTCTTAAAATTGATATGGAAACCCGGCAGATGCGCATTGGCTCTGTGACTTTATCTGAAGGCGATATGTTGACGATTGATGGTTCAACTGGTGAAGTTCTTCAAGGTGAACACCCAATGCGCCAAGCTGAGTTAACCGGTGATTTTGGCACGCTTATGGGCTGGGCAGATGATATTCGCCGTTTGAAAGTTCGGGCGAATGCGGAGACAGCACGAGAAACAGAACAAGCCTTGAAATTTGGTGCTGAGGGCATTGGTCTTTGTCGCACTGAGCATATGTTCTTTGAGACCAGCCGTATTATGGCTATGCGTGAAATGATTTTAGCGCGTGATGAAGCTGGTCGAAGAGCGGCGCTTGATAAATTATTGCCGATGCAACGGTCTGATTTTTCTGAATTATTCTCATTGATGCCAGCGTTACCGATTACCATTCGGTTGCTTGATCCACCTTTGCATGAATTCTTACCGCATGAGCGAGAAGAAATTGAAGCACTTGCTGAGCACCTTGGGATTGAGCCACAAGATATTAAAGTTCGGGTGGATGAGTTGAAAGAATTTAACCCAATGCTTGGGCATCGAGGGTGTCGTTTGGCGATTAGCTATCCTGAAATTACTGAAATGCAAGCGCGTGCTATTTTTGAAGCTGCATTGGATAAGTCAAAATCTGGTGAACCTGTTCATCCTGAAATTATGATACCGCTTATTGCAACGGTGGCTGAATTTGATCTTTTGAAAGATGTGATTGATAGAACAGCTAAGCTTGTTTTTGAAGAACGTGGGACTTCTCTTTCTTATGATGTTGGGACTATGATTGAGTTGCCAAGGGCTGCGTTGGAGGCTGGTGAAATTGCAAAATCTGCTGAATTCTTTTCTTTTGGTACGAATGACCTTACCCAAACAACTTTTGGTCTTAGCCGAGATGATGCGACAACCATTCTTAATGATTATACGAGAAATGGAATTTTAGAAGTTGATCCGTTTGTGAGTATTGATACTACTGGTGTTGGCCGTTTGGTTGATATGGCTGTTGAAGCAGGACGTGATGCTCGAGAGAATATGAAAATGGGCATTTGCGGTGAACATGGCGGTGATCCAAATTCTATTCAGTTTTTTGAGCAAGTTGGTTTGGATTATATTTCTTGTTCTCCTTTCCGTGTGCCGGTTGCGCGGTTGGCTGCTGCTCAGGCGCATATTATAAATGAAAAGCAAACTTCATAAGTTGAGTTGAAGCTATTTGGTTATTATTGCTTTTTCAGATCGATCTGGTGAAAGAATTTAAATGATTGATGGGATTAAGTCTGTTCGTGACGGGGGAAAGCGCGCACTTTCTGAAGCTTTGGCCCTAACGGAACATTCTTTTGATAGTGAAACAACTATAGATTTGCTTGACGAAGCTTATGCGCATGCAACGGCTCATGTTGTTGGTTTTACGGGGCCGCCTGGCGTTGGGAAATCTACTCTTATTAATGGATTGATTAAAGAATGGCGCCGGCGGGATAAAACCGTTGGGGTTATTGCGATTGACCCTTCTTCTCATAAAACTGGTGGGGCTTTACTTGGTGACCGGACAAGGATGATTACTGACCCTGAAGATCAGGGGGTTTTTGTTCGCTCGCTTGCGAGCCGGGGGCAATTGGGCGGTGTGGCTCAACTCACCTTTCCAGCTCTTGTGTTAATGCGGGCTCTTTTTGATATTGTGATTATTGAAACGGTGGGTGTTGGGCAATCTGAGGCTGATATTACCTCTCATGCTGATAGCGTTATTTTGTGTGTGCAGCCTGGTTCTGGAGATAGTTTGCAGTTTATGAAGTCTGGCATTATGGAAATTCCAGATATTGCTGTTGTTACTAAAGCTGATATGGGTAGCCAAGCACGGCGTGCTGAAGCTGATTTAAAGGGCGCTCTTTCTATTACTAATTATGAGCCAAACGCCCAAGAAACTGTGGTTTTAAGTGTTTCTGCAGCCAGAGAAGAGGGGTTATCTGGTCTTATTGATGCCATAGACGGTCATTATCAGACAATGATAGATAGAAACTCCTTGGAATCGGGGCGGCAATCACAAGCTATAAAGTGGCTCAAAGACCGAATTTTAACTGAATATGGGACAAAAGGCTTGTCTTTGGTTCAAACGTCTCTTTCTGATGGCATAGAGAGGCCGTTCAAAAAGCAACACTTTGTGTTAAATGGTCTCACAATCGCATTTAAGGGGTGAATTTTCTTCTGATTTGTGGTTTTTATCGCTGCGTTTGTTGATTCGGAGGGAATTTCCTCTAATTGATGAATGAAGTAAATTAGAGTGAGCTTTATTATTCACAAGCCATCTAATTGAAAATATTAACGATTTCACGTCTACGCCGCGGTGCGGCGAAAAATTGCTTGATATGCTGCGGTGCGGCGTGTATTAACGATGCTTAAAGCTTTGGATAAGCTAATCCAAAATTTTTGGCTTTTAGCGAATCAATGGCTTAATAGCAGATACAAAATTTAACCAAAATTAACGTGTGTTAATTGTTTAAAGGCAATTTTAACACTCATATGTTTAGATTTGAGAAACTGGTTTAAATTTTGTTTCATAATTTAAAAGGTTAGTAGGTTTAGGGTATGTCCCGAATTATTTTGTCACCACTTCACTATTTAGCGATAGCTGCTTTGGCAGTGCCTATGCTTGGGCTAGGGTATATTGCGGGTAATGGTGATGTGCTAGCTGTTTATCGTTTGAATCTTGAAATGTCATTATCTGGCACTGGTGCAGATTATGATGGTAAGATTCCTGATGCGACACAGCCGATTTTACCGATCATTGCTGAGGCAAATGATTTATTTGATATTAAAGGCAAGGGCCCACGGGCTGATTTGCTTTATAAGCAGCGAGTTGCGAATAGCGGCAATTATGAAGAACGTCGCCGTTTGGCGTTACAATCCATCGAAAAACAAGGGATTGTGAAAAGTAAATATGCTGAGAATACTTATGATCCCAATAATGTTCAGCGTGTAAATAGAGCTGCAAAAGTAAACCGTCATAGTGTGACAGGTGTTGCGGCAGCTGACCCGGTTGGCAAAGCTGTTGGGCCTGATCCAATTGGGGTTCGGCCAACTGAAAAAGTTACTGCTGGATTACCGATTATAAGTCAAAAACGTGTTGCAGGTGTATTTAACTTGCCGCGGGATAATCATTTTGGTGCAACGCACAAAGATAATTCACGCTTTAATTCAAGACTTGAAACTGGTGAACGTCCTAAAAATACAGGGCTTCAGGTGAAGCATGTAGCCTCTGTTGGAACTGGTGCTCGTAAGTTCTTTGGTGGATTAACGGAGCACGAGTTCCGCAAGCGTGAAAATCGTTGTTTGGCCACAGCTATTTATTTTGAAGCACGTAGTGAGCCGATTAAAGGCCAGCTTGCCGTTGCTCAGGTGATTATGAACCGGGTACGTAGTAGTTATTATGCTGATACGGTTTGCGGTGTGGTTTATGAAGGCGCTCACAGACGTAATAGTTGTCAATTCTCGTTCGCTTGTGACGGCTTGGCTGATAAGCCGAAGGATAAAAAGCGCTGGGTTATTGCTAAGAACCTTGCGAAGCGGGTTACTGATGGCAAGGTTTGGTTGACTGATATTGGATATGCCAGTCATTATCATGCGACTTATGTGAAGCCGAAATGGCGCCATTCTATGAAATATATCAAGAAAATTGGTTTGCATATCTTCTATAGAGCTAAATATTTTGCTCGGCCAACGGAAGTTGCAGCCATTCAATAGTTAACAAGCTTGATTTGTTAATCAGATTTAAAAAACTAAATGCCCCAAAGATTATCATCTTTGGGGCATTTTTATTTAAGACGTTATTTTTGAACTGGCATTAATAGCAGTTTGATTGGTTTAGTCCTTGTTATGGAAGAAATTGTCATCATCTTCGCTATCATCACCGAACATTTTGTCCAGCGGTTTTGCTCTTGTAGGTAAGAAGGCTAAGAAAAATACAGCTGGTGGGAATAAAAAAGACGTTAAAACCCAAAAATTATGATCGCGCTTTTTTCTCTTGGCGAGAATGAGGGTGATGATTGGTGTTATTAGCCAAATGATAAGTGCGATTGTAAGTAGTTCACCAGCTTGCATAACTTTACTTTCTTTTAGTGTGCTCTTTTTTAGGGCTCCTTCAGGTTGCCCACAAGCAACCGTCGCATTTTAGTGCTTCAGTTAAATTTTTTAATGTGGTTTCAGTTGCCCACTAGCAACTTTAATTTTGCTTGAGTTTCCCACCAGAAACTTCGATTTTGCTTCAGTTTTCCACCAGAAACCGCAATATACACATCCGCAGTACTACTTTTCTGTTATGTCAATATCAAGACCGAGGTCCAGGCATTTGGCTGAATGAGTAAGAGCGCCAACTGAGATGATGTCTACACCGGTTTCAGCGATTTCTTTTACAGTATTAAGATTAACGCCGCCTGAGGCTTCTGCGATAAATTTTCCATCTATTAGTTTAACCGCTTCTTTTAGCAAAGCCGGTTGCATATTATCTAGAAGCACCACATCAATATTGTGAGATAAACATTCTTTTAATTGTTCGATTGTATCGACTTCAACTTCTATTTTGACCATATGGCCATTGGCGGTTTTTGCTTTCACAATTGCATTTTTAATACCACCTGCAAAGGCTATGTGATTATCTTTAATAAGTATGGCGTCATCTAAGCGGAAGCGGTGGTTCTCTCCACCACCAGCTCTTACAGCATATTTTTCTGCAAAGCGAAGGCCTGGCGTGGTTTTGCGGGTGTCGACAATTTTGGCGTTGGTATGTTTGGTTTTTTGAACATATTGATTGGTAAGGCTTGCGATACCGGTTAAATGCCCTAAGAAATTTAATGCAACACGCTCTCCTGTGAGCAAGGTTCTCACAGGTGCTTTGATGGTCGCAATTATATCTTTTGGAGCTAGCTCGTCTCCATCTTGTTTATTCCAGATGATTTCTGAATTTGGGTTGATTTCAACAAAAGTTGCGTCAACAAACTGACTACCGGCCAAGATGCCATGTTCTCTTGCACGTAGTGTGGCTATTCCTAATTGCTTCTCATCAAAAATGCTATTGGTTGTGATATCGCCAGCTAATCCTAGATCTTCAGACAAGGCGTTTTGTACGGCTTTTTGCACCAAGAGGCTTGGCGCTGGGCTCAATGTTTTTTGGGTAAGGACCATGGCTTAGATCTCTTTGGTTGATTTAATCTTTATTGAATTCGTCTTCGACGTTTATTAGAGTTAGAAACGTACGTTTTGCAGGTTCGCATTTTGTTGTTTTATCTGTTCGGTAATGACTGCCACGGCTCTCCAAGCGGTTAAGTGCACCAGTGATAATAAACTTGGCAGTCAGGCACATGTTTTTGGTTTTTTCGCTTTGTTCAAATTTGGGGGTTAGGTCTTTTAAACGTTGTTTGGCTTTTTCTAAGCCTTTTTGATCTCGTTCAACGCCAACATGCATGAACATCATGTCTCGAAGTTCATTGATTGATTTCTTGAGTTTCTTATCTAATTTGGGTGAGATAGCTTGCTTTTCATCTATCGAAAAGTTTGAACTTTTCTGAGGCTGGCTACCTGCTTGATTGTGGATGTCTTCAGCGATGCGATTGGCAAACACTACAGCTTCTAATAATGAATTTGAGGCCAGACGATTGCCGCCATGAAGCCCGGTTGAGGCTACTTCACCGCAAGCCCATAGGCCATCGATTGTTGTACGGCCGTTTGCATCGGTTACTATACCGCCCATATGAAAATGTGCTGCTGGGGCAACTGGAATTGGTTCTTTAATTGGGTTTATCCCAGCTTCCTTGCATTTTTTAATCACAGTTGGAAAATGGTCTTTCATTTTTTTGCCAATTGTGGTTGCGCAATCTAGATAAGCGCCTCTTCCAGATTTTAATTCTCTGTCAACTGCTCTTGCTACAATATCTCTTGGTGCAAGTTCTGCGCTTTCATGAATGTTGAGCATGAACCGCTCATTTTTACTATTGATTAAATGGGCGCCTTCGCCGCGCAAGGCTTCTGTAGCTAGAGGTGCAGGGGTTAAATTGGTGTCGATAGCTGTTGGGTGAAATTGAATGAATTCTGGATCACTAATGACTGCACCAATTCTTGCTGCCATTGCAATGCCTTCACCGCGTGCCATGTTTGGGTTCGTGGTTTTAGAGAAAAGATGACCACAGCCACCTGTTGCGAGAATGACGTTTTTGCTTTCTAAAAGGGCGCCCTCGCCAGTTCCTTTGGCTGTTGATGGCCAAATATAGACACCGTTAATTGCTCGTCCATTTTTTGAAAGTTTATGAACTTCTGCTTGTTCTATGATGTTAATTGAGGGGGTGTTTCTAACAGTCTCAATGAGCGCTGTCATTATTGCGCTGCCCGCTCGATCTCCATCTACTCGAACTATTCGTCTTTTTGAATGCGCCGCTTCTCTTGAAAGTTGTAGTTTGCCTTTTAGATCTTTATCAAATGGAACTCCAAACTCTAGTAAGTCAGAGATGCGCTCATTGGCTTCTTTGGTAACGAAGTGAGCGATGTTTTCATCTACCAACCCGGCGCCAACATCTATAGTGTCTTGAGCGTGGGCTTCTGGTGTATCACCTTCACCGATGGCTGCTGCAATGCCGCCTTGCGCCCAATGGCTTGAAGTTCCTTTGCCAAGGGTTTTGGCTGCAATTAAGGTTGTTGGTAGAGGTGCTAGTTTTAATGCTGCGAATAGACCAGCAAGACCAGCCCCGACAATGATAACTTCATGTTGAAAATTATTAGGGCTGGTCACTGTTTTGCTTTTTTTTCTTTTCGTTTTCTTGCGGCTTTTTTGGCCCATGATATGGATGTTAATTTTTAAGCCGTTACTTTGATCATACGTTCAACTGCCTGGCGGGCACGCTCTGTTACATCAGGATCTATGGTGATTTCTTCTTTTAGTTCAAGAAGGGCTTCATAGACATTTTCTAATGTGATCCGCTTCATATGTGGACAGAAGTTACAAGGACGAACAAACTCCACATCTGGTGTTTCAACGGCAACGTTATCACTCATTGAGCATTCTGTTACCATCATCACTTTCGCTGGGCGATTGTCTTTGACCCAATTAATCATGCCTGAAGTTGAACCAGTGAAGTCTGCTGCTTCAATTACATCTGGCGGGCATTCTGGATGAGCAATGATCTTGATACCTGGGTTGGCTTCACGATATTCGTTTAGCTCTTCAGCTGTAAAGAGCTCATGCACTTCGCACTGGCCTTCCCAGATGATGATTTGTTTTGTTGTTTGTGTTGCTACATATTTGGCCAGATATTGATCTGGGACCATGATTATTTTATCAGAGTCGAATGATTCAACAATTTCAACTGCATTTGAAGACGTGCAGCAAATATCACATTCAGCTTTTACAGCTGCTGAGGTGTTGACATATGTGACTATTGGAACACCCGGATAGGCTTCTCTTAAAGCTCTTACATCTTCGGCTGTGATTGATTCAGCTAAAGAACATCCAGCTTCCATGTTTGAAATAAGAACCTTTTTACTTGGGTTCATTAATTTGGAAGTTTCTGCCATGAAATGCACACCGCATTGCAAGATGACATCGGCATCGACCTTGCTGGCTTCTACAGCTAGTTGAAGGCTGTCACCCATAAAATCTGAAATACAATGAAAAATCTCAGGTGTCATATAGTTATGGGCAAGAATAACGGCGTTGCGCTGTTTTTTAAGATCGTTAATCGCCTTGATATATGGTGCCATATATGGCCACTCAACAGGTGGAATAACCGATTTGACCTTTTCGTACATTGGCGCCATTTCTTTAGCAAGCTCTGGGGTGTACTCTAAAGGTAACCGCTTATTATTTTGATCTTGCTTAGATTGCTCATGAGCAACCGCGCTTTTTTCTTGGTGCTTCGATTGCCCACCAGCAACCGCATCTTTTGGTGTTGTGATGATTTGTTCAATTACCGCCATAACGAACCCCTTTTCTATCACTCAACTTTTAAACAATTAGAGCTGGATTTTTTTCAATAGCGCTTAATTGTTTTTGTTCGAAATGAATTTGTCATCTCGTTGGTTTTGTGATCTCTTGTTATACTCAAAGTGAGTATAAGTGTGGTGTTAAAATATCCGGCTTATGGCCGGTTTTTAAATAATTTCTTACTTTATAAGTTAAAGACTTTAACTTTGTCAATATTAGGGAGGAGGAGTTAAAAGACACCCACCCGTTTCCTTACTTATTTATGTAGGTTGAAATTAGCAGATTTCAAGCTAGTGAAGGGGGAAATAAAGGAATAAAACATCCCCTCTTTCCATGCAGGGGTATTTATTGTCCTCAAATTGGGGGAAACAAAGTTGGAAAGAGGGGATGTATCTGCCGATTTTTTAGAATTTGATGTTAGTGAACAGTTGCTGAGATCTCTGTTTCTTTCTTAGATGTGACAAATCGTCCTTTTTCTGCTTGCCACTTGATTGTCCAGTTTGAGTTTTGTTCTTCATTCTGGATTTGACTTAAAGTGAGCTCAATTTGTTTTTCTTGATTGAGAGAAGTTTCACAATTTGGGGTTTCCGTTGTTGACCAGATCGTCCATTTTGATTTTGAATGATTTGGCCCATCAATTTTGTGATTGCAGATTAGCAAATAGGGGACTTTATGGGTTTTCGCCGCAAAAGCTAAGCGTTGAGCTGAAATATTGTTTAGCAAAGTAAAGTGAGCAACCAGTGCTGTTGCTTCTACTGAATGAATGGTTTCTTCCATTGCCCATAGTAAATCATCTGTATGTTTGGCTGTGATAAGAATGAGGTTTTCTTTTGAAAGCCCCAATTTTTCAATTTCAATGCTTGATAGCCAATTGATTAGATTAGTTTGATCTTCAGTTAAAAAACAGAAAATGGGCTTGCTGCTTGGGGAATTTACCTCACGAGCAGCAAGGGTTAAAGCGATTTTAAAAGCTAAGTCCTGGTCTTTGAAATGTTTAGGGTTAAATTCATGAAGCCCGTCTTTTGCAAGTGTGCCTTCTGGAAGCGATAGATCAATTTGTGGGCTGCCGAAATTTAATTCAGTTTCTTTTTTATTGATTGGTTGGTTGGATGATGTGGAGCTTTTTCCTAAATCTAGTGCTTCTAGAGATTGAGTGAATTTCGAAGCGATTGAGGTTTCAGAGCTATCTAGATTAATAGCTGCACCAGTTGGAATAGAGATGTGGTTAGCAAAAGGAGCAGATGATTTATTTAGTAATGAGATTACATCATTTGGGGCCAGTTGATGTGATAGAATTTCAGCTTCTTTTCTCATGTCTTTAACTCCTAAGTTCGCTTAATGTTCTTATTTTGTAAGGTGGAAATGAGAACATGTAAAGAACAAAAGAGAACAAACGTTCTCGTTTTAGGAGTGAAGAGTTTTAAGTTACTGAAAAGATTCAAAAGTTTTTTTATAAAAAAATCCCCCATTAGCCTGCCTAATGAGGGATTTTTGTTATTTGTGAGGATTAATTGATCATCGACTCACATTGCTCTTTGACCGAGCCCCATTTTTTTCGCTAGACGCGAGCGGGCTGCGGCGTAATTTGGCGCAACCATTGGATAATCATGAGGAAGGCTCCACTTTTCGCGGTATTCTTCAGGTGATAGGTTGTAATGTGTTCTTAGGTGACGTTTTAATGATTTGAATTTTTTACCATCTTCTAGGCAAACAAGAAAATCTGGGGTGATTGATTTTTTCACTGGTACAGCTGGCTTTAGATCTTCAAGGGTGCTGCCTGGGCTAACCCGAGCTGCTTTGCTTAGTGCATCAAATACATCAGCAATTAAGGATGGAACATCAGTTGCGACAACTGAGTTGTTACTAACGTAAGCTGCTACAATATCAGCTGTTAGCTCCACTACAGCGACATTATTATTTTCCTGATCCATTTTTTGATAACTCCTTTATATTGCCAATTATGATTTTGGCTTTAAAAAACTCGTGTTGATCGAGCTTTAATTACTTCAAGTAATAAATTTTTTTTTAATTTCAATATTAGTAATTCGTAGTATTTTTTTAATATATTATATATATCTCAAATTATTTATATTATATATTACCAAAATGTATTGGTGATATCTATTTTTTAATGTTTTTTTATATTTATATGAACAAATTTTATAATTTTGAATGTTAACTTTTTGATAGAGTTAATAAAATTTTCTCAAATATAGTTTTACTCTCTCATAAGCTTCTAATTCGTTAATATTTTCAATTATTACAAGTTAGTCAACTGAATTTTATGGAAAAAATTGTATTCCATCAGTATTCTGCAATTGGAAATAATTATATTTTTAGTTTTACTGATTAGATGAATTGATTGCTACTATTCGTCACGATTGCAAGACTTAGTATATATACAGTTTTAGCTCCTGAGTTTTTTAAAGAGAGTGCCGCAGAGTTAATTGTTGCTCCTGTTGTAATGACATCATCTATTAAAAGAACTGTTTTATTCTCTAATTTCTCTTTTTCATTTTGCTCAATCACAAATGCATTTTTAAGATTTTGATATCTTTCTTTTGATGTCAGTCCCACTTGAGAGCGTGTCTTTTTTTGCCTTCGTAATATTGTGCATTCATAAGGTAGGCTTGTTATTTCGCTTAGACGTTTGGCAAGTAATGCTGATTGATTGAACCTTCGTTGCCAAAGGCGGGTTTTATAAAGGGGGATTGGCAGGATTATATCACTTTGTTTTATTAGCTCTTTTCCTGAAAACTTCATCCAATTTGTAAATAGATTTAAGAGTTCATGGCGATCGTTATATTTTAATTTGTGTATGAGCTCTTTCATCGTGCGATCATAAGCAGCAACGCCTCTTGCTTTGTCATAAGAGGGGGGATTTTTTAGAGCAGCTGCTGAAATGGTACCTGGTTCGATGTCAAAAGGAAAAGGTGTGCCGTTAATTTCACATAAAGGCTGAGTTAGAAAATTTATGTTTTGCCAGCAATTAGGGCAAATGGTGTTTGGAATTTCAAGCGATGTCATGCAGCTTAAGCAAACAGGTGGAAAGAGATAATCTGTCAGAGACTTGTTTATCTCATTGAAAAATGGATTAAGGTTTTTCCGAAAAAACTCTTTACTTATTTTGGGCTTAAATAACTTTGAATAAGCAGACACTTTAGATGACCGTTCTCTAAGACTTAAAAAAGATGAGTTTACGGTTTAACTCTATCTCTGACAAATCTAAAAATTTATGAGTTTACGGCCTAGAACTTTGATTGTTTATGCGTCTATAGAAGCAACGAGTGCTGCTGTTCTTATTTTTGCTGTTGGGTGAATTTCATTTTGGCTTAAAACCACTGTTTGTGGGCGGAATCGCTCAACAATGGAGCGTACAAATGGTCTTGCCGCAGGACTTGTTAGCATGACAGCATAGTCACCATTAGCTGAGGCTTCCTCAAAAGCAGCAGCGACGTTTCGAATAAAGTCTTGTAGTTTGCTTGGCGCCATTGCTAATTGGCGATCATCCCCTTCACCTATGATGGTTTCAGCAAATTCTTGTTCCCATTGTGGATGGAGTGAAATGATTGCTAGTGTGCCATCATGATTGGTGTGGCTGGATGAAATTTGACGTGCAAGACGAGCACGGACATGTTCGGTGATAGCCTGGGCATTTGAGGTAAAGGCTGTTGCTTCAGCAATTCCTTCCAAAATGGCCGGTAAGTCACGAATTGATACGCGTTCTTTGAGCAAGTTTTGCAAGATGCGTTGAATACCAGTGATGTTAATTTGGGCTGGTACAATATCTTCCATTAGACGTTTTTGGTTCGTGTCCAAATTATCAAGCAAACCATTTACTTCTGTATAAGATAGAAGATCGGCCATATTATTTTTCAAAACCTCAGTAAGGTGAGTTGAGATCACTGTTACAGGGTCAACGACTGTATAACCTTTGATTTGAGCTTCATCTCTGTTTTCTTGAGAAATCCATTTCGCAGGCAGGCCAAAAGTTGGTTCAATTGTGTCTATGCCCGTAATTTCAATATTACGACCTGATGGATCCATAACAAGATATTGCCCTGGATAAATTTCACCATCACCTGAAGCAACCTCTTTAACTTTGATAACATAGTTGTTCGGCCCGAGTTGTACGTCATCAAGAATACGCACTGACGGCATGACAAAGCCCATGTCTGCGGCGAGTTGTCGGCGTAGAGCTTTGATTTGCTCGGTTAGCTTATCACCGTCTGCTGCGCCATCTTTAATCATAGGTATGAGAGAATAGCCTAGTTCAAGGCGTAAACTGTCAATTTTAAGGACATTGGCTATGGGTTCTTCTGCAGGCGGTGCAGCTGCTTCCATCTCTTGAACAGCTGCCATACGGGCGAGCTCTTCTTTCTTTTTCTTTAAGGTGCCACTGGCTTGCCAAGCTAGAACACCAGCTCCTGCAGCTAGTGTGAGAAATGGCATTAGCGGGATGCCTGGTAAAGTGGACATGAAAAGCATAACGCCCGATGACATGGCTAAGGCTTTTGGGTAGCCTGAGAGTTGCTCTGAAAGGGCGACATTTGCAGCACCATCAACACCAGCTTTTGAAACAAGAAGACCGGCAGCTGTTGATACAATCAAAGCAGGCACCTGACTGACTAGGCCATCACCAATGGTTAAAAGTGTGTATGTTTGGGCAGCGTCCCCAAATGACATCGCATTTTGGCCAACGCCGATGATAATGCCGCCGACGATGTTAATGACTGTGATGAGAAGCCCTGCTACCGCGTCGCCTCTTACGAATTTAGAGGCACCATCCATCGCGCCAAAGAAAGAACTTTCACTTTCCAGGCGCTGGCGTCGTTCTTTTGCTTGCTCTTCGTTGAT